>JABHYI010000014.1 GCA_018656255.1 Bacteroidota bacterium | reverse complement strand
GTGTAATTAGGTTTATATCTCCGTGTGCTCCAGCTCTTACAGCTCCTTCTGGCTCTTTGGTAATAGGAGGGTAGTGGATAGGTCTTAAAATACTATTTCCATTTGATGCCCAATGATCAAAATAGAATTCATCTACACCAATATATAGCGCTAAAGCTCTAAGTACATAGATTCCTGTTTTTTCAAGCATTCGATATGCCTGCATACCAGTGGAATTAAAATTTGGGAGCTCATCTACCTGCACATTTTCTGGATACACCTCTGTGAGGTTTGCATCCTCACTTGGCTCTTGGCCGAAATGCCAAAACTCTTTTAAATCACCCTCTTTTTTTCCTTTGGCATGCTCTTTACCAAAAGAGACATAGCCTCGTTGTCCTGAGAGGCCTTCAATTTCATACTGCTTTTTCTTTGCTAGATCTAGCGCGAAAAATGCTTTTACTTCTTTGTAAAGATCTGAAACGAGAGCATCATCTAAAAAATGGCTTCTTAGTGATACAAAACCTATGTTTTCATAGGCAGTGCCAATTTCATTTACAAATTTTTGTTTACGATTAGGGTCTTCGCTTAAGAAGTCTGCCAAATCTACACTTGGAATTTTATTCATGAGCTAAAATTTTACATACAAATATATTAAAATACAAAGGTTATATTGTGTTTGAAAAAAATGTATTTATTCAATTTGAGCATTTTCTTTTTTTATACATTTGAAATCTTATTCATATATCTATGAGCTTGCAAGCAGCGTCAAAAATTAATTTCGATTACCAAACTAAAAATATCACTAAAGATAAGTTAGTTTTTCTTTATAAATCGATGTTAAAGCCTCGATTAATAGAGGAGAAAATGCTGATTTTATTACGTCAGGGTAAAATATCCAAGTGGTTTAGTGGTATTGGGCAAGAAGCCATATCTGTAGGTATTACAGCTGTTTTAAATAAAGAAGAGTATATTTTGCCTATGCACCGTAATCTAGGTGTGTTTACAACTCGAGAAATACCTTTATCAAGACTATTCTCTCAGTGGCAAGGAAAAGCCAATGGCTTTACTAAAGGACGTGATAGGAGTTTTCATTTCGGAACTCAGGAATATAATATCGTTGGAATGATTAGCCATCTTGGGCCTCAATTTGGTGTAGCAGATGGTATAGCACTTGCAAACAAATTAAAAAACAACAAACAGGTTTGTGCCGTATTTACAGGAGAGGGTGGAACCAGTGAAGGAGATATCCATGAAGCACTAAACGTTGCCTCTGTTTGGCAATTACCCGTGCTTTTTTGTATAGAAAATAATGGCTATGGACTCTCAACCCCTTCCAGTGAGCAATATTTTTGTAAGGATCTTGCAGACCGTGGTAAAGGGTATGGCATGGAATCTCACATTATTGAAGGAAATAATATAATTGAGGTGTATACCAAAGTACAAGCGCTTGTTGAAGATATGCGTGAGCATCCAAGACCCGTACTTTTAGAATTTAAAACCTTTAGAATGCGTGGTCATGAAGAAGCTAGTGGTACCAAATATGTACCTCAAGACTTGTTAGACACTTGGGAGGCTAAAGATCCTCTTATTAATTTTGAAAATTATTTACTTTCTCAAAAACATCTTACTAAGGAAGATATTTCAGATTTTAAAAGTGACATTAAAAAAGAGATTACTGATGGTTTAGATTTGGCATTTAATGAGCCAACAATTATTGCTAACAAGGAGCAAGAATTAAAAGATGTATACCATCACTATGAGTATCAGGAAATAACACCTAATGACCAAACCAAAGAACTACGTTTAATAGACGCTATCTCCCAGGGGTTAAAACAATCCATGGAGCGTCATCACAACAGTGTTATCGTTGGACAGGATATTGCAGAATATGGCGGTGTATTTAAAATAACGGATGGTTTTCTAGAAGCTTTTGGTAAGGATAGAGTTAGAAACACACCAATCTGTGAATCTGCTATTGTCTCTGCTACTATGGGACTTTCTATTTGTGGGTATAAAGCAATTATGGAGATGCAGTTTTCAGATTTTGTGACCTCTGGTTTTAATCCTATTGTTAATTATTTAGCAAAATCACATTATCGTTGGGCACAAAAAGCAGATGTAGTAATACGCATGCCTTGTGGCGCTGGGGTTGGCGCTGGTCCTTTTCATAGCCAAACCAATGAAGCTTGGTTTACACACACGCCAGGATTAAAGGTAGTCTACCCAGCTTTTCCTTTTGATGCTAAAGGGCTTCTGGCTCAGGCTATAGAAGACCCAAACCCAGTATTGTTTTTTGAACACAAAGCATTGTACCGAAGTATTCGTCAAGAAGTGCCTACGCAGTACTATACTCTTGCTCTTGGTAAAGCTGCTGTTTTACAACAAGGAGAACAAGTAACGATAGTTACTTATGGCATGGGCGTGCATTGGGCACTAAAAACCCTAGAAAGTGATACCTCTATAAAAGCAGACCTTATAGATTTACGTACTTTATCTCCTCTAGATACAGAGACTATATACGCTTCTGTGAAAAAGACTGGGAAAGTAATCATCTTGCAAGAAGATTCTATGTTTGGAGGTATTGCTAGTGATATTTCTGCTCTTATCTCTGAACATTGTTTTGAAGATCTAGATGCGCCTATAAAACGTGTCGCAGGATTAGAAACTCCAATTCCTTTTGCCGCAGATTTAGAACGGGAATACCTAGCCAATAATAGGTTTGATGCTGCATTAAAAGAATTAATTGCATATTAAATAAGGCACTAATTATTTAATCTCTAGTTGAAATCACGTAATTTAGTTGCGTATTGATCAAGCTATTACTGGTTTTAAACCACTTTAGTTGGGCTAACAAAAAAAACACCTTTATGGAAGCACTTTTTACACTTGAAAACTTTATCACCCTTGGCCTGTTAACCTTATTACAATGTGTTTTAGGGCTAGATAACTTACTTTACATTTCTCTTGAATCTAAGCGTGCTCCGGTAAAGGATCAAGCTAGGGTAAGAAAAATAGGTATTATTGGGGCAATTGTTTTACGTCTAGTACTACTGTTTGTTTTATTAAAAGTAATTGTTCTTTTTCAAGACCCATTGTTTGAAATTAATCTAGAGGGTATTGTAGCCGGCGTTTTTAACTTACATAGTTTAATTGTTTTGGTTGGTGGGGTCTTTATAATGTGGACTGCAGTTAGAGAAATCATGCACATGATGGCTTTGGAGGCTCACAATCAAATAGATGCAAAACCAAAATCTGTGTCTATGATTATTGCCTCTATAATAGTCATGAATTTAATTTTTTCTTTTGACTCTATCCTTGGAGCAATTGCCTTGACTGATGTTTTTTGGGTAATGGCTACTGCCATTGTTATTGGAGGGGTGGTAATGATTTGGTTAAGTGGTAAGGTTACAGATTTTCTAAAGAAAAACCGTATGTATGAAGTCTTAGGGCTTTTTATCTTACTAATTGTAGGTATCATGCTTTTATCTGAGGCAGGACATCTTGCCCAACTCGAGCTATTTGGAAACCACGTCACGCCAATGAGTAAAACTACTTTCTATTTTGTTATTGCTGTACTCATACTTGTAGATTTGGTTCAAAGTAAATACCAAAAGAACTTAAATAAACACATGTAGTGTATACCCAATTACTACCCCAAGGTGCCCCGAGAGTTTTAGCAGTTAAACTCAGTGTTATTGGAGAACGCAGTGTGCGCTCTAACCATCCATGGATTTTCACAGACAGCATCGAAAAAATAAATAAAGAAGGAATGCCAGGTGATATTGCTATCATATTTAGTCATTCAAAAAACAAAGCAATAGGTGTTGGTTTGTATGACCCAGATTCTCCAATTAGAATTAAAATGGTCCATTTTAATGGTGGAGCTACTTTAAACAAAGCTTTTTTTTCAGAAAAGATAAAAAAAGCATATGCTTTAAGAGTACCCTTGCTAAGAACAAAAACAAATAGCTATAGGTTACTTTTTGGAGAAAATGATGGCTTTCCGGGATGTATTGCTGATGTGTATGCTAAGGTATTGGTAGTAAAGTTGTACAGTAAAATTTGGATACCCTATTTAAAGGATATTATAGATAGTCTTATCGCTGTATCTGGAGTTGAAACAGTAGTGATACGTTTGAGTAGAAAACTACAACAAGATACTAGTGTTACTCTTGAAGACGGTTGCGTAATTTACGGCTCTCTGGACAATCAAACCATTGTCTTTAAAGAACATGGCATATCCTTTTCTGCAAATGTAATTAAGGGGCATAAAACAGGTTATTTTCTAGACCATAGAGAAAACAGAAGAAGAGTAGGGGCATTAAGCGCTCAAAAGACAGTTTTAGATGTTTTTAGCTATGCTGGAGGTTTTTCTGTACATGCGCTTGCAAATGGTGCCAAACAAGTTACTAGCCTTGATATAAGCAGCCAAGCACTTGATCTAGCCAAAGCAAATGGTTTATTAAACAAGCATAAAGGCTCACATGTAACAATAACTGGTGATGCATTTGCAGAAATGCAGACACTCATTGATAAGGGTACACGTTTTGACATTGTGGTTATAGACCCTCCAAGTTTTGCAAAGAGTAAAAAAGAGATGGCAATAGCCAAAAAAAAATACAAACAATTGGCAGCACTGGGAGAGAAGCTAACAGCAAAAAAAGGAATTCTAGTTTTAGCTTCTTGTAGTTCTCGAGTTGCCGCTGAAAATTTTTTTAAAATTAACACCACAACCCTAGACACGCAAAAAAGAAGCTATACTGTAATAAAGCAAACCTACCACGATATAGATCATCCCGTTGGTTTTCTAGAGGGCGCATATTTAAAGTGTGGGTATTATCAATTTAGCAGATAACCAATTGTACTAAAAAAGACCTTGATACTTACATCAAGGTCTTTTTTAAATACGAAAGTATAATAAGTGTTAATGCATTTGCATTTTCTCTTTTTTACGTTGTAGTTGAGATTTCACATCACTTGTAGCCTTCGCAATAGAGGCCTCTAATGAGCCGCTGTTAGATCCTGCAAAGAGCGTTGCTCCGGGAATGTTAATTCTAATTTCACAAATTAAACCTGTTTGTGAACTACTCGTGTTTTCTTTTTTAAGATACACATCACAGGTAACTATAAAATCATATTTATCTTCTAGTTTTGTAAGTCTTTCTAAGACCATGCTTTCTAGTCTTTTACTTGCAGAGACATCTTTGTATTCAAAGTTGATATTCATAGGTAGGTATTTAAATATTATACTTAAAGATATACTAGATCAATAACAAAAGCAACTTATTTAAACCTTTTATGAAATATTTAGGAGCCTTACTCTATATATAGACTATATACTAAAGTATCTGATCTATACTATTTAGGAGTTATAGCATAGTTTTCTAATTGTTATAAATAGAAATACAAAGACAGATAATACTATAAATAGAGGGATTATAACATCTTTAAGCCCTACTAATAGTAATATTCCAATAAGTAGTAATTGAAAGCCTAACCCAAAAAAAGAAAGACTGGTCATAAACCAATTTGGGAGTATGCTACCTGTAAAGGCGTTTTTATCTAAAAAATAGATAATAGCATCGAAGCCTCCGTATAATATACGGTAGGTAATAAATAAAAGGGTGACTGTTTGTTGTTTTTCACCAGGTAGGGCAGTGGGTGTTTTAGTTTCAAATACCCTACTTGTGGTATCACCGTCTACTTTATTTCTTAAAATTACATAATAGTAATTGTAGAGTGTGCCCTGCAACTGCAAACACGCAAAGGAGATAATAGTCATAAGCAATGAACTAGATGTAATTGTGTATAGCGTATAGAAGATGGCGGCATTTAATAAGATATCTGCCACAGAATCAAAATAACGACCTGTATAGGAGGGAGTTTGTTTTAGTCTTGCCAGTTCTCCATCTGCAGCATCTAAAATTGATTTCAACACCAAAAAAAAGAATGCTGTTATAAAATAACCATATTGCATAGCTACAATGGCAATTATTCCAGAGATAATAAACATCCAAGTTACTTGAACTGGAGTGATGGAGGTGTTTACAAAAGATTTAGCTATATATCTTGCAATTGGCCGACCATAGTCTGAAATATCTAAAAACTTATACTGAGAGGGTACTTTTGACATGCGTTTTGGGTGAGCATTTTTAGAAGGTTTCAAGGAAAACACCTTGTCTTTACACTAAAACAGCACTGTAATTTCATTCAAAAATACTCAAAATAGATATGTAATTTGAGAATATAATTTGTTTAACAACATTTATTTTTTAAACGCACAATAAATATTTACATGTTATTTCTTTTTGTATCTACTTTAATGTACCATAAAATGAGAATAGAAATACCAGAGCAACAGGCAAAACCAACAAAGAGAGGTAGGGTAGATGTAGCTATAAAACGACCTATTAAAGTGCTAATAGGCACTGCCATCATAGTAGATATAAAACCGGTAATAGCTGCAGCAATACCAGCTATATGTCCAACGGGCTCCATGGCAAGGGCTCTAATATTTCCGAAGAGAAAACCTATAAAAAAGAATTGTAAACCAAAGAAACCAAGAAGATAATATATGTGCGGGGTTGGGGTGTTGTAAAAAATAACAATATACAAGACAGATACTATAAAATACCCAATAAGGGAAAGCGTAACGAGCTTCTCCATACCGTATTTTACAACGAAAGATCCATTCAAGAATATGGCAATACCAATTGCAACGGCAAGACCTGCAAAAATATACGGAAACTCTTGTTTGAGGCCATATTGCTCTTGAAATATTTGCTGAGAAGCGCTTAAATACACTAAAAAAGACCCTACAATAAAGCCTGAAATTAAAGTAAACCCAATGGTCCTTTTATAACTAAGTGTCTGTTTGGTACCTTGGATTAGTCTGTGAAATTCAAAAGGTATTCTATTGCTTGGGGCAAGGGTTTCTTTTTGACGTATCCAAAACCAAATGGTTACCAAAACACCAATGGCTGCTTGAACATAAAATATTGCTTGCCACGAATAGCTATCTAGCACAAACTTACCCATGGCTGGTGCTACAATTGGGATTAAAAGAAACACAATAGTTACAAAAGACATGATACGGGCCATATAATCTCCTTGATATAAGTCCCTAATAATAGCTATACATATAGTTCTAGGGGCAGACAGGCCAATACCTTGTAAAATACGCCCTAGTATCATCATCTCTAAACTAGTAGCATTAACGCACAATGAACTAGCCAGTAAAAAAACTCCAAAGCCTAAATACACTGATGGTTTTCTACCAATAGCGTCAGATAAGGGGCCAAACAGTAAAGGACCCAAACCTAATCCCAAAAAAATCATGGTAATTAATAGTTGGTTATCTGCTTGTAATACAACACCTAGGTCTAAACCTATGACATCTAAAGCTGGTAATAACGCATCTATGGCCAATGCTGTCACAGACATTAGCGCAGCCATTAAAGCTATAAATTCTAATTGGGAGGAGCGGTTTTTTTGCACGTGGCAAAAGTAAACTTTAATCTTTGTAGTTATGCAGCGATTGTATAAAAGATAGTGAGATATCATATAGGCTAAATTAATTCATCATTTACCTAAGTAGGATTGGAGTTCAAAAACTCTATTTTACATAATATAAATTATAGTACATTTTTAATATTTGATTATCCTGTGGATGATTGAATATTAAAACAGCTGGTGCGCTGGCTTGCTATGTTTGTTGTATTTTCTAAATGATCGCTATAATGTAGTATTATGTAAAATATCCCAGAAGCATTGTATTCCATAAGAATAATTGG
>JABHYI010000204.1 GCA_018656255.1 Bacteroidota bacterium | reverse complement strand
ATTTTCATTACAGTTCCCTTACCATATGTTTTGTCTAGTTTGTCTAGGGTAAGTTTTAATGCTTTTAATTTTGCGTCTTTCTCTTTATCTGCCATAATGCTTTTTTTTATGTCTTGTTTTGATGTTAAAAATAAACCTTCGTTTTGCTAGAAACAATCAATTCTTTGGTTGTTTTTTAAAGGTTGTGAACAGCTACCCGTAAGTACTTGAACAGTGCAAATATACAAAAATTTGGAAATATTCCAAATTTTGGAAGAATTCCTTGCTGGAGATTCATGAATTAGAAGTATTTAATCCATAAAATAATGCTTTCACAGTCTTTTTTTCTACTTTTGAGCTTTAGTATATTATTCTTTTTAACCCTTAACATTGGTATAGCATGCAACTGTACAATACACTAAGTGCCAAAGAAAGAGCCGCTCTTTTAGAACAAGCAGGAGATGATCGCTTAACCCTCTCCTTTTATCAATACGCACACATTGGCAATCCAGAACTTTTCAGAAACCATTTATTTTTAGCTTGGGACGCCCTTGAAGTTTTAGGCCGCATATATGTAGCTAAAGAAGGTATAAATGCACAGCTATCTGTGCCAGGAAAAAAATTCAGTGAATTTAAAGCCGTTTTAGATGGCATTTATTTTTTAGAAAATTGCAGATTAAACATTGCGGTTGAGCAAGATTTAAAATCTTTTTTAAAGCTAAAAGTTAAGGTGCGCCATAAAATTGTTGCTGATGGACTTAACGACACCACCTTTGATGTCACCAACAAAGGAGTGCATGTAGACGCAACAACTTTCAATGATTTAATAGAAGATCCAGATACGGTTTTGGTAGACATGCGCAATCACTATGAAAGCGAAATAGGACATTTTAAAAACGCAGTCACACCAGATGTAGACACCTTTAGGGACTCTCTAGATATTATAGAACAAGACCTCCAAAATCATAAAGAAGATAAAAAACTAGTGATGTATTGTACTGGAGGAATTCGCTGTGAAAAAGCCAGCGCTTACTACAAGCACAAAGGTTTTAAAAATGTATTTCAGCTGGAAGGCGGAATCATAGAATACACCCGCCAAGTGAAAGATCAAGGTCTAGAAAATAAATTTTTAGGGAAAAACTTTGTTTTTGATCACAGACGCAGCGAGCGTATTAGCGATGATGTTATTTCTAATTGCCATCAATGCGGAAACCCTTTTGACAGCCACACAAACTGTGCTAATGAGGGGTGCCATTTGTTGTTTATTCAGTGCGATGTTTGCGCAGAAAAAATGGAGCATACTTGTAGTGATGAGTGCCATCAAATTATTCAGTTACCCTTCGAGCAGCAAAAAGAGCTTCGCAAAGGAACTCACGCAAGCAACATGATATTTAAAAAGGGGAGATCTCAGAAGCTTCAATTTAAGAAGTAGTTTATAATTCTGAATTTTTATTCTGTAAGATTTAATACCTTTACATTGTAAACAATAGTGTTTCATTTATTCGAGAGTTTCTTGGTTTTAATGATTTGTTTATTCAAATACCGTGAAGATGTAACTGAACAATGAGGTTGATGACCCTATAGGTCAATCGGAAGGCAATAAACAATAAACCAAAACTCCACTATATATAATTAATATGGGCTGTACTAGCTGTGCCTCTGGCGCCGATGGACAACCAAAGGGCTGCAAGAACAATGGTACTTGCGGAACCGATGGCTGTAACAAATTAACGGTGTTTGATTGGCTTTCAAATATGTCGCTTCCTGCAAACATGACTCCTTACACCGGAGTGGAAGTGCGTTTTAAAAACGGACGTAAACATTTTTATCAAAACAACGAAAATCTTTCTCTGAGCATTGGCGATATTGTTGCCACACAAGCAGAGTCTGGCCATGACATAGGTATTGTGACCCTCACAGGTGAGTTGGTGCGCGTACAAATGAAAAAGAAAAAAGAAAATCCCGACGCCACCAAACTACCAACTCTTTATAGAAAAGCCACACAAAAAGACATTGACATATGGCAAAAGGTAAGAGACCGTGAAGCAGATATTCAAAAACGCTCTCGTGTTATTGCTATTCGGTTAGGGCTTCGCATGAAAATTAGTGATGTAGAGTTTCAAGGAGATGCATCCAAAGTTGTTTTCTATTACACCGCAGAAGAACGTGTAGATTTTAGAGAACTAATCAAAGAATTTGCGCGCACGTTTAATTCTCGTATTGAGATGAAACAAGTTGGATTCAGACAAGAAGCAGCTCGCTTGGGAGGTATTGGCTCTTGCGGTAGAGAACTGTGCTGTTCTACCTGGTTAACAGATTTTAGGTCAGTAAACACATCT
>JABHYI010000077.1 GCA_018656255.1 Bacteroidota bacterium | reverse complement strand
AGATTTATCTTTAAAAGAATGGGCAAGAGTAAGGCGCTGATATGGAAAAAAACAACTTAAATACCATGACAACTCTGTTACTTGAGGTATGTCGCTTTGGCGATAAAAAACGGTTTTATCTACATCCAGCCCAAAGGCCAACCATGTGGCTGCGGTACTGTTTGTATTTTCACGCAGCACTGCAGCATCCTTAATTTGAGTAAGGGTATGCATGTTGGCTATAAACAAAAAGCTGTCATTATTTAAATCATTTGCCATTTCAATAGCAGGCACAATAGCACCCAGTATGTTACCTAAATGCGGTGTGCCGGTACTTTGTATTCCTGTAAGTATTCTTGCCATAATGATGCTCTGTAGAGAGGTTATTTCTTTAATATTACACAAAGTTAACCCTTTTAGTGTTATTAGGTAATTCAAATTGGTATTTTTGAGACTTATGAAAATAGTAACATATCCTCTTTTTCTTGTGTACAGGGTTTGGTTTTATATCCTTATAGCTGTTCTAATTCTGATACTATTCCCCTTTCTACTTCTAAGTACTCTAAAGCAAAGTTGGTATCCAGCTTTTTTTAAATTAGCCAGAATATGGGCTGGTTTTATTTTATATGGCATGGGGCTAATTCCTAGTGTAAAAAGAGAAGCCACCTACCAAAAAAACAAGAGTTATATGTTTGTTTCAAATCATACCTCCATGACAGATATCATGCTCATGTTGTATGTCACAAAAAATCCTTTTGTGTTTGTAGGCAAGAAAGAACTGAGCAAAATTCCTCTTTTTGGTTTTTTTTACAAACGCACTTGTATTTTGGTGGATAGAAAAAATCCCAGAAGCCGCAAAGAAGTTTTTGAAAGTGCTCAAAAAAGACTCGATCAAGGTTTGAGTATCTGTATTTTCCCAGAGGGCGGTGTCCCAGATCAGGAAAGTATCGTTTTAGACCACTTTAAAGACGGAGCCTTTAGACTTGCTATAGAGCACCAAATAGACATAGCGCCCATGGTGTTTTTTGATAACAAAAAACGTTTTTCTTTTCGTTTTTTTAGTGGAAGCCCTGGAAAATTAAGAGTAAAAACACTTGCCCTTATTGCAACAAAAGGAAAAACTCTAGACAATAAAAGAGAATTAAACCAGTTTACAAGAGCTGCTATTTTACAGGAGTTAGAACAATCTTTGGCATAAAAAAACCCCTCACAAAAAGCAAGGGGCCTATAGGGTGTAACCTTAATAAATTAAGGCTCTATTTTTGTGTCTTCTTCTTCAGATGGCTCCTTAGATGCGTCTTTAAATTCTTTAATTCCGCTACCAAGGCCACGCATTAATTCTGGTATTTTTCTACCACCAAATAATAGTAAAATAACTACTGCAATTAATACAATTTGAGGCCATCCAATGACTAAGAAAAATGATAATGCTTCCATAATACGTTGTTTTATCCAACAAAGGTAATAAGAAAACTCTAGATTATGTGTTTTGTATTAAAGAATACCCCCTTTGGCTGCGTGGTTTATTTTATATTTGTGGCATTCAATACAATTTAAATGGTGACCAAAGAAAACAGATCTAATAAAATTAAAAAGAAACTCTTACATAAGTACCGCTTTGTGGTGCTTAATGAAGAGACCTTTGAAGAGCGTTTTTCTTTTAAATTAAATAGGCTTAATGTTTTCGTGTTTAGCACCCTGTTTGCCATGTTGCTCATTGCAATAACAGCTCTTTTTATTGCATTTACCCCCTTGCGAGAATACATCCCTGGGTATTCCTCTACTACTTTAAAGAAAAAAGCAACAGAGTTATCATACAAGACAGACTCACTTCAAAATATTATTAGCGTTAATGAGCGGTACCTCACTTCTATACGCAAGGTACTCTCTGGAGATGTTAAAACGGTAAATTTCAACAAAGATTCTATCCTTGAACTGGCAAAAAATGATGTTGCTCTGATTGATTTTACGCCCTCTAAGCAAGATTCTTTATTAAGAGAAAGAGTAGCCCGGGAAGACAAGTACAACCCTTTATTAAACGCCACAGAGATTGGAGTGGTGTTTTTTGCACCAGTGAAAGGAGCTATTTCTGAGGGATACAACCCACAAACCAAACACTTTGCAATTGATGTTGTTACGGTTAAAAACGCTCCTGTAAAAGCCGCTGCAGATGGTACTGTTATTTTTGCAGGGTGGACACCAAACACAGGCAATGTTATTATTCTAAAACACATCAATAACACCATCACTGCCTACAAACATAATGCCTCTTTAAGCAAAAACCAGGGAGACATCGTTAAAGGCGGAGAAGTTATTGCTACGGTGGGCAATACCGGAGAATTAACCACAGGACCACACCTTCATTTTGAACTTTGGCGAGAAGGGTACCCTGTAAACCCGCAAGACTTTATTGATTTTGATTAAACTAAAAACCACTACCTCGTGTCACTAAAATCTATAGCAGCATTACTATTTGCAAAACATGCAACAAGGCAAATCAACAACTGGGCTTCTAAACCTTTACAAACTCAAGAGAAGGTCTTTAAGCAATTAATTAGTGCCGCAAAAAATACCGCATTTGGGAAAGATCATGGTTTTGACAAAATAACATCACACCAAGGTTTTGTGGCTCAGGTACCCATAAGAGACTACGAGGCATTACGCCCATATGTAGATCGTGTTGTAGCTGGAGAAGAAGATATATTATGGCCTGGCAAGCCATTGTATTTTGCCAAAACTTCTGGAACAACCTCTGGGGCCAAATACATCCCTTTAACCAAAGAATCGATGCCAACGCACATTAAAGCGGCTCGAAATGCTATTTT
>JABHYI010000155.1 GCA_018656255.1 Bacteroidota bacterium | reverse complement strand
CATCATAATAATAGCGCCAATCACATTAAATAGTGCAATAATCATTATAAGTGTGCAAATAAGATATACCGCTATGTTTTCTGTGTTTAGCATTTTATAAAGCGCATCATTTTGTTGGATGCGGGTCTTTATAATAACATCTTGCTTAAATAGGGCTGTTATTTTTTCTTTTGCACTGGTTACGGACGCATTTGCAGCAAGCTTGATTTCTAGGGCAGAAATTTTGGTGCTATCCATAGACAAAAGACTTCTTGCAAAACCCAAATCACTAAAGACGTATTTGGAGTTGAGCTCCTGGTTTACAAAATAAATGCCTGAAACCACTGCTTTTTGTTTGGTAAAATCTTTTGATGGGTTTAATGGATCTATTTGCCCCATTCCTGGTTTAGGCACAAAAATCTCTAGAAGGCCACTGTAATCTCTGGCGCCAAGACCAAGCTTGTGTGAGGTGTCATAACCAATAACCACCTCGTTTCTATTTGGGGTTAACCACTCTGAGGAGAGAAGTATGCTGTCTGTGGGGTTTACAAGATCGTACTTAGTGTCTACCCCTTTAATAAAGGCCATGTCATTTTTCCCCTTAAATTGTATAAAGACCCTCTCTTCTATGACTTGAGAGCCTTCAGTTACCTCTGGTATGGCGGCAAGGGCTTTTTTTTGGGTCTCTGTAAATGTTATGGTTTTTCCTGTGGCGGGATATACTTTTAAATCGCTATCAAAGATATTGGTGTATTCAAGGCTATATTCTTTGAGACCAGAGAAGCCAGATAGCACGATAAAGAGCACTAAAGACCCCACCACAACTCCGGTGGCAGCAATGGCGGTAATAATATTAATGGCGTTGCTGCTGCTTGAGCAAAAAAGATACCGCTTTGCGATGTACAGCGAGACTTTCAATAGCTTATGATTTTCTTCTTTTTGGGAGTAGATCTGGGTCTTGTATTGGGTTTTTTTCTCCCTTTACGGCATCTTCAATCTTTTCGATGTAATCTAAAGAGTCATCGTTGTAGAAGGTAAGCTCTGGCATTCTGCGAAGTTGGTGTTTTGTTAGCTGCGCAATTTCGTGCTTAATTTTCGGCTTAATACCGTTTAGCTCCTGGGTGATTTGTGACGCGTTTGTGGAAGGAAAAACACTTACATACACCTTTGCTATAGATAAATCTGTGGTTACACTCACTTTGCTAACCGAGATTAAAATCCCTGATTGGCCTGCTTCTCTAAGTTTGTTTTGTAATACATTGGCAAGGTCTTGTTGAAGCACCCCTGCAATTTTTTTCTGTCTGTTACTTTCTATCATATGGCAAAAGTACTATAATTAATGGTACGAGGCCTATTTTGGTTGCTGGGTAATTGTTATTTTTGATACGTTTGTGAAACTCTAGCGAGGCATCTCTGTTTTTTAACCCCACATTGGTTGTTACTGCACGCTAGGCAAAAAACAATAATTATGCGCAAAATAGAACACATTGGTATTGCTGTAAAAGACATGCAGGCAGCCACCCAAATTTACAGCGCCCTACTTGGGTACACTCACTATAAAACTGAAGAAGTGCCAGGGGAGGGTGTAAACACTACATTTTTTACCTGCGGAGACAGCAAAATAGAACTTTTGGAAGCCACCAACCAAGACAGTGCAATTGCAAAATTTATTGCAAAGAAGGGGGAAGGTGTACACCATATTGCTTTTGCCGTTGATGATATAAATGCCGAAGTGCAGCGGCTTGAAAAAGAAGGGTTTGTAGTCTTAAACCGAGAGCCTAAAATTGGGGCAGACAATAAATGGGTTGTGTTTTTGCATCCTAAATCCAGCAACGGTGTCTTGGTAGAATTGTGCCAAGAGCGTAATTAAGTTAAAAAAAGTTTGTGTAGCTATTAAAACACATTATTTTTGCAGCCATAATGCCGGTCCTATAGCTCAGTTGGTTAGAGCACCTGACTCATAATCAGGTGGTCCATGGTTCGAGTCCATGTGGGACCACTTCACAATCAAAGCCTTACAGAAATGTAGGGCTTTTTTTGGTAGTTACTTAGACAAATAAAATAATAAAACAGGTTCACTGCCACATAACCGCCAGCTATGTTCTAGTAAAAAACCAAAAAAAATCTACTCTAGCTATTGTACAAACAAACACCTCTTTGTTTAACTAAAATCACTTTACTTTTTCGGTAGGACTTCCTGAGATAATAATTTTTTTTGACCAGAACAATTTTTTATATTTACTTGCAATTAACTATTAATATCAAAAAAATGAAAAATTTAAACAAATTAATTTTATTATGCGCAGGGATACTTTTTGTTTCATGCGGCGGGAATCCTAATTACAAAAAAAACTTAGCAACAGCCCAAAAATTATTCTCTCTTCATGGAGAAGAAAAAATTGACGAACAACTTGCTTTGGTAAGTAAAGACATTAAACTTTATACACCCATGTATGGCGCTACTGAGCCCCTAGGATATGACGCATACGCGTCTATTTTAAAAGGGTATCATGATGGCTTTGAAGACATCAAATACAATGCTCAAGCATGGCTTCCTGGGGTTGATACACTATCTCTTAAGCCAGATGGAAGCGTTAGGACATACGGAACCTGGACAGGAAAAAATTCAAGTACTGGCAAAGACATAAACCTAAACGGTTATTGGTATTTCAATTTTGATGCAGAGGGTAAAGTAATAGCGCAAGGTGACTTTTTTGATTATGGTGGAATGATGCAAGCCGTTGGATCTAAAAATCCTGTTTTAGTAACACTTAAAGTAAAACCAGGTCAAAAACAAGCGATGATAGATCTTCTTAATACTCCAGATGGCTTACAAACCACAAGAGATTATGAGGGATGTCTATCTCTTGAGGCATTCTTTAATGACGAAACCTACACCTATTATGTTTATGGAGACTGGGCATCTTATGAGCAATATCAAAAATATCTTGACTGGAGATTTACCAATGATGAGAGCAAAACTGCACAAAAAGTAGTGGCACTTTGTGTTGGGGGTGAAAAAGGATTAACACCAATATTTCCAAACACTGACTACTCATCATTTAGTAACAAATAGTTAAATTCATTTGACTTTTTTATAAAAAGAGGCTGTTAAAAGCCACAATCAAAGCCTTACAGAAATGTAGGGCTTTTTTTGTATCCGTTTTTTGCTAACTAGTTTTAACAACTAGGCCTACATTACCTTAGCTATTTCAAGACTATCTTCCTTTACTTCTTCAAAAATATTGTATCTCATGCTTTCAAAGCTGTCTAATCGAAAATTTTTCTGGTTTGTTATAGGAAGTGAATTTTCCCCGCAAGAAGTAATTGTTTGAAAAATTACGGCCAATACTATTAGTTTTTTCATGACGTTAAGTTTTTTTGGGGGCTGTAAAACACAAATATACACAACAAAACACACTTTAACGAATAAAGCATACATTTTGTCGATATAACAAGGTAAAAGTGTTAGCGCTTCTTTCATTTTTTAATTAATTTATTTAAATTGTTAATTGAAATTAATCATTAAATCATTAAATCATGAAAAACGCAGCTTTTTTATTTTTTTCAATTCTATCCCATGCCGTATTCTCTCAAACAGGATCAATAACACAACCATCTATTCCAGACCAGGGGGTTATATATGAAGTTTCTGTAAAAAATAGTCTTATCGATTTCTCAACCTCGGGAGACTGGGACTTTTCAAATATCACAACCAACAGCAATTCATCAATTGAATTTGCCTTGGTATCAGACTCTAATTATTCTAATAATTACCCAAATGCAACTCATGTAAAATATGAGGATGGGCAACAATTTTTTCTTGGCTTCGATGCTACGGCAAGCTCATACCACGGCGAGAGAACCGTTATAAATACAGCGTATGACTCGCCACTATTATTGTTTCCTTATCCCTTTAATGTGGGCGACACAAGTACAGATCAAATTCTTGATGTTCCATTTACCTGTTCGGGATGCCCACCTGCTTTAGAGAGAAACCACGAAGTTCAATTTACAGCACTTTCATCTGGTTCTGTAACGATGCCAGACGGATCGGTTTATGACAATGTTGTTCTTGTTGAGTCTATTCAAAACTTCACTGATGGTCAAATAGGTTCGCCACCATGTTTAAATGAATTACAAGCTTGGGAATGGTGGGCTGAAGGGTTCGCGACTCCTCTAGTTCGCACCTCGGTTATCACACAAAGTGGCCAGTGCCCTCCAGGATCCTCCTCGGTTACTAAATTTATCACTGGTGTCACACTAAACAACACAGACTATCAATACAATAGCCCTGATTTAACTTTAGTATCACTATCAAACAATCACTTTGAAGTACTACTAAGCACACCTTCAAATCAAAAAAGTATGGTATCTGTTTTCAACATGTTGGGACAAACCATTAAGCGCGTGGATCTAGAACAACTAACAGCACATACATACAAAACAGTTTTAGATATGTCAGGATATGCACCAGGGGTCTACCTAGTAAAGGCGTCCTTAGATGGCTCAAGCATGGATAAGACAGCGAGAATTATAGTAAAGTAATAATTACTTTGTTAAGATTCAAATAAACCATTTTATTATGAATATCCAAAAAAAAGGCCCGGGATTTAACCCAGGCTTTTTTTGTGACAGAAAGAATTATATTTGAGGTAAAAACTAGGTTGTTTTGTATTTATGAAACTCAAGGAAAGTGCTTTAATTTCAATATTTCAAAGCTGTTTTATCCAGGCCTAGGTTTTAGGATATATAAAAGTATTTAAAACAAAAAAGAATGAAAACCAAAACACTAATCATTAGATACACCTTAGAATTTTTTGTCATAATTTTAGGTGTTTCTATTTCCTTTTATATTGAAAAGCAGAATGCGTTAAAGTATAAAGAGACCATAAAAAATCAATCATTAAAAAGAATTTTAAACAATTCTAAAACAGACAATAGTGATTTTGAGTTTAACCTAGAAGCCCACCAAGGTTTCGTAAAATCTAGTTATTGGATTTTACAAAATCAAAATAACCTGTCAGATTTTTCTAGAGACTCTATAGGATACCATCTTGGTTTTGCTATCGAGGGAAACACTTTTTTTGTTGACAATACAGAAGAGTATAGGGGGCTAAAGAATTCGGGCTTAATAGAGCTTATAGAGAATGACAGCCTGGTCTCGGTACTTCAAAACAAACACGCACAACGAGTTGTAATCACTAAAATGGAAGAATTTATCACAGGCCATATAAAAAACAACGCCGATTTCCTTTATACAAATACAAAATATCTAAGCCAAAAAAAGAATAATCTTGGATACGCCATAGATAGAACCTACACAGGAGATTTTAAGATGCCTCAATTTGTTATTCAAAATATTGAGCAAAAGTTGCGGTTTCACCAGTTTTATATAGATCAAACAATTTTTGAACTCAAAAGAAATGCATATATTGAAAAGTTAATCAAAAAAGAAATAGCTGCTAAGGAGTAACAACTAGTATTAAACTACATCCATAATTGTGAAAAGATTACAAAAGTCATTTTTAAAGATCTTTCTTGAAGGTGTCGCCAATATATTTTCTTTTAAGGGCTATGCCAGAAAACGCAATAGCAATTATTTTAGAAAAAGATAAACCACAGTACCTCCAATGATTAAAATAAAACACCTAGGTATCTCAATCGGAATTTTCGGCTGTCTGTTCAAGCTTATGTCTTGGGCTGGCGCGAGCACGTTGTTAATTATGGGGCTGTCTTTACTGGGTGTGTTCTACTTAATTAAAGTGTTTGAAAAAAAGAAAAAAAGTAATGTTTGTAGGGCCAAAGATTGCTCTTGTGAAGATTGCACAAACGGGCAAACTAACACATAATAGAATAAAAAATAGTTCATTGTTATAAACTGCAGCAATATTATTTTACATAACTTGCAGACAACAACTAACAATTATAGTATGAAAAAGTTTTTACTTTTAATGTCGCTCTCTATTTTACTCCAAAGCTGTTTTAGTTATACCCGTGCTTTAGATTTTAATGCCGGCGAAGTTCAGGTTAATCAAGATGTAAAAATTTATAAAAATAACGGCACAGAGCGTAAAGGCAAGGTGCTCTCTGTGGACGAAGATCAAATTGCAATCATCTACAGTAAAACAAAACAGGTATTAAAAATACCAGTTAAAGATATCTCTGGCGTTCAGGGCAGTGAGCTTTCTGTGGTTAAATCTTTTGCTGTTCCCGCAGGCATTCTGTTGGCTATTCCTATCTTTTTTATTCTTCTTTTGGCCATTTCTGAGATATAAAAATCAACACATTTTATAGCACCTTAACTCAGTACCACTGCACAAAAAAACTTTAAATTTTGGAGGCTCTAAAAATGAAGTTGCTTTAGATATATTTTAAAAAACAAACAAACGACACATGAAAAATCTAGCAATAGTGCTGCTCATTTCGCTCTTATTTCAAAGCTGTTTTAGCTACACTCGTGCTTTAGATTTTAGTGCAGGCGCAGTTGTAGAAAAGCAACGAGTAAAAATTTATAAAAATAACGGCACAGAGCTTAAGGGCAAGGTGCTCTCTGTAGACGAAGATCAAATTGTGATCATCTCCAGTAAAACAAAACAGGTGGCAAAAACACCAGTTAAAGATATTCTAGGGGTTCAAGCCAAACGGTTTTCTGTAGGTAAAACTATTGGTATTCCCGTCGCTGCACTAATAACCGCTATTCTTATTTACGCTGCTTTTGGTGAGCAACCCTCTTCATCTGTAGACGATCAGTAAAAACAACACTTTTAAAAGCCCAACAACTCAGTAAGTACCGCATAAAAAAACCTCTCAAATTTGAGAGGTTTTCTATTTTTATTTACAAAATATTGTGGCTTATTGAAAATGCTTTAAAATACGCACCTCGTAGTCTTTTACGTTCTCTACAGGCCCTCTTTCTTTAATTAACTTCACAAAAGTCTTGTCATTCCAAAACTTCTCATATAACATCATGTGGTCTTCTTTGTTTTTTCCAGTCAAGGCAATCCAGTGAGTGGCTCCATTTGGTCTTCCAAAATCGTAGGTTCCAAAACCAACGCTTCTACCCTCAAAGTCCTCCTTAAAGGTCTCAACAATTTTGTCGTGCCCCGCTTTAAACACATTAGGATCTTCAATTTTAATATCCCAAATGTGCATAGTGTTGTTTTCCGTATTTCCTGGTTTCCAGCTAGAAACTCTTCCAGAATAAGATGCTTGCCACTCCTCTATGTAATTTGCCATTCTTGACCATAATAGATCTGCTTTGTCATCACTCATGGCATCATCTTCCATCATATCCTCTCCCAAGGTCCAAGACCATACCATACGGTGGGTTGCTCCGTTGGTTCTTCCATTTCCAATTCGCTCCAATGAAATACCTGCATTGTTAAAGGCTACAGAATCAAAAGTTCTGCTAAAGATTTCCATAAGTTTTTTTTGTGTGTGTGGCTTTGCCTTAAACTCTACAACGCTGTAAGCTTCTGTTTGGGCAGATAATTGCAGCGTAAAAACCGCAATAATAATTGTGATAAGTAATTTTTTCATGATTTTAAATGTTTTAATTAATTTCCAAATTTAACAAATTACTTCTTTAAGACAATTAATTCTGCGTTGCAATTAATCTAAATAAACAATACATTTGGTGTTTAACAATTAAATCAAATAAAAATAAAAAAACTTATTTTAGCATCTCTTAGTATCGCTTTATTGTACGCATGCGTTCCACCCGCAGACTCAAATCAAGCGTCAGCGCCTCAAGAAATTGGATATCAAATTTCTGACAAGGGAGAAAAAATCTCTTTGTATGGAGGAGATATGGCCTCTGTTTCTCTATGGGAAACGTACATAAAAGCACATAATGAAAGAGACCTTGAAACGATTGCTTCTTTAAATGCAGAAAAAGATTTCGTGGCTTATGGTCCTAACGGAGAAGCTATTAAAGGGACAGAGGCGCATATGGCGTTTTTAACCACTTGGTTTGAACAAACCAATCCAACCTGGACTACAAAGTTTTTAATCACAAACATGTACATAGATAAAGAAGGAAAGGTGCAGCAGTGGATTACCTCTGGTCATGATCTCACACTTACTGTTGAAGGTGAAGAAGTGAAAGTGAACCAAGTGCATGACGGCCTTATTGTTGACGGAAAAATCAAAATGTTTACTGTTAACGAAAGAGTTATGGTAGAAGAGCAAGAAGAAAAAGCAAAAGAGTAGTTTGTGATACTCTCAAAAAAAAGCCCCGCAATTTGCGGGGCTTTTTTTGTTGTACTAGAAAAACTATAGATATCCTTGGGTTATGCGCTTTACGTATTTACCGATAACATCAAACTCTAAATTTACCATGGTGTTTTTCTCAAAGGTGTTAAAATTTGTGTGGGCATAGGTGTAGGGTATGATGGCAACACTAAAGGTGTTTGGCCTAGAGTCTACCACCGTAAGACTTACCCCGTTTACTGTAACAGAGCCTTTTTCTATGGTGATGTTGTTTAAAGAGCTGTCATAGGTAAAGGTAAACACCCAGCTACCGTTTTGCTCTTTTATTTCTTGGCATATCGCGGTTTGATCAACATGACCCTGTACAATATGCCCGTCTAGCCTATCTCCAAGTTTCATGGCCCTCTCTAAATTAACAACCGCGCCTGTTTTTAATTTACCAATATTGGTTTTATCAAGGGTTTCTTTAATTGCCGTAACAACATAGCTGGTTTCTGTTAGAGAGACAACCGTAAGGCACACACCATTGTGCGCAACACTTTGGTCTATTTTTAACATTGGAGTTAGCTCACTGGCCACCTCTATGTGTAAGTTCTCTCCCTCTTTGGTGAGAGACTTTATTTTACCTAAGGATTCAATTATTCCTGTAAACATGAGTAATTTGGTTACATTTGTAGTACAAAAATAACGATAAAGAAACGACCTATATGAGTAATCAAGATAAAATAATTGTAGGAATCTCAATTGGTGATCTAAACGGCATTGGTAGTGAGATTGTGCTTAAAACGTTTCAAGATTCAAGAATGCTAGAATTTTGTACGCCAGTTATTTTTGCTTCTGTTAAGGTGCTATCTTTCTTTAAAAAACACTACGGCATAGAACTTAACCTTCACGGGATTGATACCTTAGATAAAATTATACCAAAAAAAATCAATGTTCTCAACTTATGGAAGGAGACAGTAGAGATCGATTTTGGAAAACAAGACAACACTATAGGCCAGTATGCTGTAAAATCTCTAGAGGCCGCCGTTATAGCTCTTAAGCAACACAAGATTGACGCACTTGTAACCGCTCCAATAAACAAATCAAACATACAATCAGAGACCTTTAATTTTCCTGGCCACACAGATTATCTGCAACAACAATTGGAGGGAGACAGCTTGATGTTGATGATTTCAGAAACCTTAAGAGTAGGCCTTTTGACAGATCATGTAGCGGTAAAAGATATTTCGGCAAACATCACCAGAGAGGTCATAGAAAAAAAGATCAATACCATCCATAAAACGCTAATTCAAGATTTTGGAATTGCCAAGCCAAAAATAGCCGTTTTGGGTATTAATCCTCACACCGGAGATAACGGTGTTATTGGAAATGAGGATGACACAATTATGCGCCCAACGCTTGATAATTTGCGCAACAACGGTAAAACGGTCTTCGGCCCTTATGCCGCAGACAGTTTTTTTGGCAGTGCAAACTATAAAAACTTTGATGTTATTATTGCCTCATACCATGACCAAGGCCTTGTCCCTTTTAAGACACTAGCCTTTGGCTCTGGGGTAAACTACACCGCCGGTCTTAGTGAGATAAGAACCTCGCCAGACCACGGCACCGCCTATGATATTGCCGGGAAAAACAAAGCAGATTTCACTTCTTTTAGAGCAGCAGTTTTTAGCGCTATTACTATTTTTAAAACAAGGAAAGCGTATCTAGTTTCTGCAGAAAATCCCTTAAAAATTAGCAAGCGAAAGCCCTTTGTAAAAAAGTAGTGATAAAATAATTTGCAAATGAAATAATTTTTTATCTTTGCAGCCGCTTTATGCGTAAGGCGAATATTTCAATTTGGTGTGATTATGAGAGATTTGAAAGAATTTACAATCCCTTTTGTTGGGTTGAAACTTGGAGAGCATCACTTTGATTTTACAATAGACAATACGTTCTTTGAGCATTTTGAGTATGACGAGTTTAATGGAGCAACCATTTCTCTGGACGTACTGCTAGATAAAAAAACAACCTTTATGGAGTTTACATTAACCTACGCGGGTAATGTAAATGTAAATTGTGATGTAACCAACGAGACTTATAATGAGTCTGTGGCTGGAAGCTACCATTTTATTGTAAAGTTTGGAGATGATTTTAATGATGAAAATGAAGATTTACTGCTAATTCCACACGGGAGCTATGAGGTAAATATTCAGCAATTCATTTACGAGTCTGTAATTTTAAATTTACCCAGCAGAAGAATACACCCAGGAATAGAAGATGGAACATTGCAAAGTGACATTCTCGACAAACTTGAAGAGTTAAGCCCAAAGGCAACCAAAGAAGATACAGAAGAACCCCAACAAGGATCAACAGATCCAAGATGGGATTCATTAAAAAAATTATTAAACGAAAAATAATAGAGCGTAATGGCACATCCTAAAAGAAAAATCTCCAAAACTAGAAGAGATAAAAGAAGAACACATTACAAAGCAGTTGCACCGCAAATTGCTACAGATCCTACAACCGGAGAATCGCACCTATACCATAGAGCGCACTGGCATGAAGGTAAACTATACTACCGTGGTCAAATTGTTATTGATGCAGTAGAAGAAGTAGAAGCATAGGGCTTAAAAAAACTTATATACAGAGAACTCTCACAGCCTGTGAGAGTTTTTTGTTTTCTCAGCTATTAGTAAAAATCAAAAAAGTCCAAAAAGACTTTTTTTTGATTAAAATTCACTATTTTTCGGGCTTTTTAGAGAGATTTTGAATCTTTTTACTGAATTTAAACAAATTCTATGAGTACCATTACTGCTGCAATCACTGCTGTTGGAGGCTATGTTCCTGAGTATGTTTTAACAAACAAAATACTAGCAACAATGGTAGACACCAACGATGAGTGGATTACCTCAAGAACAGGAATCAAAGAGCGCCGTATTTTAAAAGAACAAGGCCAGGGAACTTCCTTTATGGCCATAAAAGCAGCTGAGCAACTGCTTTCAAAAAACAACATCAATCCAGAAGATATAGACATGGTGATTATGGCAACTGCCACACCAGATATGCCCGTAGCATCAACAGGTGTTTACGTAGCCTCACAAATAGGCGCGGTAAATGCTTTTTCTTATGACCTAGCGGCGGCATGCTCTGGCTTTCTTTTCGGTATGTCTACCGCAGCCAGATACATAGAGTCTGGCAGATATAAAAAAGTACTACTCATTGGAGCAGATAAAATGTCCTCGATTGTAGATTATACAGATCGCACCACATGTATTATCTTTGGAGATGGTGCGGGAGCTGTTTTGTTTGAACCCAACCAAGAAGGGCTTGGTCTGCAAGATGAAATATTACGCTCTGATGGTGTTGGAAGAGACAGTCTTAAAATTGATGCAGGTGGATCTATTTTGCCTCCATCAAACCAAACCATCGCAGACAAACAGCACTTTGTTCATCAGGACGGGAAAACAGTATTTAAATTTGCTGTTTCTAAAATGGCAGATGTTTCAGAACAAATAATGCAACGAAACAACTTAACGGGTGATGATGTAAGCTGGCTAGTGCCACACCAGGCCAATAAAAGAATAATAGACGCAACTTCAAGAAGAATGAATTTGCCACAAGATAAAGTGATGTTAAATATTCACAGATACGGTAACACAACATCAGCAACATTACCTCTGTGTTTATTTGATTATGAAAACCAACTTAAAAAAGGAGACAATATCGTCTTTGCCGCTTTTGGAGGAGGCTTTACCTGGGGCTCCATTTATGTAAAATGGGCCTATGATCCAAAACAATAAAACAAGTACCTATTAACAAACAATTATATTATGGAATTAAAAGACATTCAAAGTTTAATCAAGTTCGTAACTAAGTCTGGCGCTAGTGAGGTAAAACTTGAAATGGAAGACGTTAAAATTACCATTAGAACAGGCGAACACAATAAAGGTGAAACTACCTTTATACAGCAAATGCCTCAGATGGCAGCTGCTGCTCCAGCACCTGCTGCTGCAGCTCCTGTTGTAGAAGAAGCCACAACAGAAAGTAAAGAGGAAACTAACCTAATCACTGTAAAATCACCAATTATCGGTACTTTTTACCGTAAGCCATCACCAGACAAACCTATGTTTGTTGAGGTTGGATCTGTTATTGGAGAGGGAGACGTTTTATGTGTTATTGAGGCCATGAAACTTTTCAATGAGATAGAAAGTGAAGTTTCTGGTAAAATTGTAAAAATATTGGTGGATGACGCTTCTCCTGTAGAGTTTGATCAGCCACTATTTTTAGTAGACCCATCATAATTTATATTTTAAACCTTAGATAGAGTTTTAACAACCTTTGTGAAAACAAAGCTGTGAGTTATAAGTTTAAATAAAAGAGATATGTTTAAAAAAATATTGATTGCCAACAGGGGTGAAATAGCACTTCGCATCATACGTACCTGTAAAGAAATGGGCATTAAAACGGTGGCTGTTTATAGTAAAGCTGATGAAGAAAGTTTGCATGTAAAGTTTGCAGACGAGGCGGTATGTATTGGTCCAGCGCCAAGCAGTGAGAGTTACTTAAAAGTAAGTAACATTATTGCCGCGGCAGAAATTACAAACGCAGATGCAATTCATCCAGGATATGGATTTCTCTCTGAAAATGCAAAGTTTTCAAAAATTTGTAACGAACACAATATTAAATTTATTGGAGCATCCCCAGAGATGATAGACAGAATGGGTGATAAGGCAAATGCAAAATCAACCATGATCGCTGCAGGAGTACCTTGTGTGCCAGGAAGTGAAGGGGTTATTCCAGATTTTAAAACATGTATTAAAGTTGCCAAAAAAACAGGCTATCCAGTGATGCTTAAGGCAAGTGCTGGTGGTGGAGGAAAAGGAATGCGCGCTGTTTGGAAAGAAGAAGAGCTTCAAGATGCTTGGGAGTCTGCCAGACAAGAAAGTAAAGCAGCCTTTGGAAACGATGACATGTATATGGAAAAGCTAATTGAAGAGCCTCGCCATATAGAAATTCAAATTCTTGGAGACAGCAAAGGGAACGCATGTCACCTCAGTGAACGAGATTGTTCTGTACAGCGCCGTCACCAAAAACTTACGGAAGAAACGCCAAGTCCTTTTATGACAGACGCCCTTAGAAAAAAAATGGGAGAAGCTGCTGTAAAAGCCGCCGAATACATAAAATATGAAGGAGCAGGAACCGTAGAGTTTTTAGTAGATAAGCACAGAAATTTCTACTTCATGGAAATGAATACGCGCATACAAGTTGAGCATCCTATTACAGAACAGGTGGTTGATCATGATTTAATTCGTGAGCAAATTCTAGTAGCTGCGGGTGTACTTATTTCTGGAAAAAACTACTTTCCATCATTACACTCAATAGAGTGTCGTATTAACGCAGAAGACCCATACAACGACTTTAGACCTTCTCCAGGAAGAATAACGACCCTACACGCTCCAGGAGGGCATGGAGTTAGGCTAGACACTCACGTATATGCAGGGTATTCTATACCGCCAAATTATGATTCTATGATTGCAAAGTTGATTACAACGGCTCAATCACGCGAGGAAGCCATCAATAAAATGAAGCGCGCCTTAGATGAATTTGTTATTGAAGGAATTAAAACAACCATACCGTTTCATAGACAACTTATGGACCATCCAGATTATGTTTCAGGTAATTATACCACGGCATTTATGAATACATGGAAAATGAATGAACCTCAAGAGGAAGAATAAACCAACCACAATCAAATAAAAAAGTGCTATCTAAGATTAGATAGCACTTTTTTTATGACTCAAAATTCCTGCTGTTAATTAACAATAAGTTTTCTAACCTGGGTAGCACCACTTTGTGTTTTTAAGTAAATTAAATACACGCCACTACTATAGCTAGATACATCTACAGTATTATTTGAAGGATCCATCTCCCTTTCTTTATAGATAGACATCCCTGTGATGTTAAAAATCTCCATTGAGAAAAACTCTGTAGAGTTAATAAGAGAGACTGTAAAGGCATTATCTGTAGGGTTTGGATGCACAGAAAACAAACTGTTTTCTTGGCCCTCAGTGTTTAAGGCAGCATCGTTTCTAAAGCGGTACTTTATAGTTTCTCCAAACCAACGTTCTAAAAATACGATAGTAGAACCGCTCAAGTTTTTTAAACGAATAAATCCGTTACCATGGTTTGAGGGCCAGTTATTCATTCCGTCACCACCCGTATCATAGACCACTAGCTCATAGCATCCCTGTGGAAGATTAATTAGATCTGTATAGGTTGTGTTTGAATCATCAAAATCTCTCTCAAACATAACGTTACCAGCAGTGTCAAAGACCTTGTAGCTATTTTCAAAAGGACGGTTGTTTGTTTTAAAGTCAATTACCAATTGTTCCTCATGAATTGGAGCGGCCTCAAATTCTGAGGTAAGACTGTTGTTAAACTCGTATTGATCTGCACCGCCATTTGCCCCGCTAAGACTTACCTCAAAAGAGGTAGTTCCTTGGTAGTAATCACCAACCTCAATAGCAGGGAGTGTGATCACCTCCTGCTCTAAAAACGCTAAACTTCCTGTCCAGGTATAGCTGTAAGAATCTTCTCCTTGAACGCCATAGGTTACAATTACAGATTCTAATGGGTTCTCTCCATTGTTCTTAATTCTAATAACCGGCTCGCCACACGTTGGGTTAAATCTAGTGTTTAGTTTAAAAATGTTTGGCGCAATAATTTCCTCTAATGAGGCATCATTGGTAAAGTTCGGAGCACCATATTCCACAAAAAAGATTTCTGTTATATAGTTTCCGTAAGGGTCTTGATCTATGTCGTAATCTATGTCTGTTGTGGCATCTACCCCAACATTAATAAATGGTGTGACATCCAAATTTTGAACCGTTGCAGGAGCTCCTGGACACCAACCAGCTCTGTCATACATCCAGGTTCCCCCTTGAGGGTAGAGTGGGTTTTCTCCGCATTCTTGCATAATCTCCCAGCTATATTGCTCAACACCGTTTACAAGTACTTTATGGGTATTGTTACAAAACTCCCCACAATTATTACCATTTCCAAAACCATGTCCTGATAGGGTCGATTTTACCGAAAACATCTCTGCCTCTGGGTTGAGAGGCACCGTGGTGTTTACAACCACATCATCGAAGGTATTTAAACTATAATTACCAGAATATAAGTTCTGAATACCCAAGAGTTCTCTGGAAGGGGTACCCACTTTGAAAACAACTTTCATGTCAAGTAATTCTTGAAAATTTCCTGCCTGAATGTGCACATCATCTCCTTGAAATAGGTGCTGAAAGTCTGTAACATCAAAAATCCACGTCCAGCCATCATCACCTAAAGAAAGGCCATTTCCGTAGGGTGTTATATAACGGCCAATCTCCCACGGGACAAGCACTTCTTCTCCAGGTACGGTGGTATTATATTCAATTTGTTCTAGAATAAGGGTAACATCTGGAGCTACAGCCGTAGAGTCTGTGGCAACCAAATTAGCATCATACTGGTAGTTATTATAATAGGTAGGGTTTACATAAAGAGTTTGATCCAAAACAGGGATTTCTCCAACCACTTCTTGCACATATTTCTCTACCATCACTTTTCCTTTTGCAATGGAGTCTACAACAAGCTCTGTATTTATAGTATAGCTGGCGGTGTTGCGATTAAATTTTACGTTGGGCCTTGTTGTAGATGTTGTAAAGTTCTTGAAGTGTGCACCACTATAGTTTTTTAACTGCGGAACACCGTAAAGCGGTGTTTGCTCGTCTAAAACTTCTTCAAGAGTCTCATAATTTGTCGTGATTTGATCAAACTTGTAATTTACCTTTAATGCTGAATAGTTAGGGTGGGAGGCATCAACATCCTTGTGCATCCAATTGGCAATGGTAGCCGGATCTAACTCTGTGGCCCAAATTTGGAAATCATCTAGTTTGCCATCATAAAAATTATCTGCATTCCATTGTCCTCTTCCAAGGTTAAAATCAGCGATAGCACCTACCGCTCTATTGAGCCCTGTTCCTGTATGCCATAGTTCTGCGTTGAGGTAGATATTCATTACACCAGTGGTTGCATTTTTAGTGAATGCCCAATGGTTCCAAACATCTTTGTATTGATCAATATCATCAACTTCTTTATCTATGCGATCATACCCTGTTGCGTCTCCTGCGTCCCAATACACTCTTTGGTTGCTCCAAGGCAGATGTATGTTTAAAACTCTATTTCCCTCTTGATCATGGACATCAAAAACACTATCGTTTTGAGGCTGCTCACCGTTTCCGTTTAGCCAAAAAGAAATGGTAACTTCATTTTCTATCTCTGTAAGATTGGTGGTTGGAACTTTTAGTTTGTCTGGCCCATTAAAATTAAAATAAGCGTCTGCGGTTGCAGCCTGTGATGCGCAATCCCAGGAGTAGGCATTACCACTCAAAGATACAGCGCTTGCGCCCTCTTTACCTGTAAAGGCGACCTCTACAATGATGTTTGATGCCCCATCCCAGCTAAAAAAAGAAGGGAAATCAATATGCTGCCAGCCGGTATCACTAAAGGCCAAATCTTTAGCAAAGACTTCAACAAAATCTGTAATTATCTCATTTTCCTGTAATTCGTTTTGTGTGGTTGCCTTTAGGCCAATTCTAAGGTGCTGCATTTCTCCACCAGTATCAAGAATGTTAAACTGCATTCCTGTAATATCTCCGGGAGTTAATCCAGAGGCCACAAGCTCAGACTGTCTAAATAAATACTGCATCTGAGAGTCTTCCAAAGAAGCATCAAAAGGATCTTGAATTTCTTGCGTTCCATCACCCACTTGGTATGCCACAAGCGCAGAAGGGTCATCAAAAACGATCGTTTGCTCATACCTAGGAGTATAGCTCCAGGCTGTATTGTTCATGTAAGAAAAACTATCTGGTGTTAAACCTCCATTTCCGCCAATATAGTAGTTAGGGTGAAGCCCTTTGCCCGTATGTTCAATAACTTTTAGGTATGACAGGTAATCCCACTCTCCACAATTTGGATTTTGAGTTGGGTCACACTTTAGTTTGTATTTAATGTATACTTTTTCAAAATCAAGCCCTTCTAAAGAGGTAAAATCAAAATATCCCTCTCTTGGAGATAGCCAACCTTGTCCTACAGGATAGCCATCAAATTCTATGGTTTGAATTTCAATTTCATCTCCAGGTTGTTGAGAAAATGACACAAAAGAGAATAAAATAAAAACAAGTAATAGTCTGTAGTTGGTTTTCATCAAAATGTAATTAAATTTATAAATGCAATTTGCTTTAAGCAAACAGGCTTAAATATAATACTATTTATGAATCTATCCTACTGGGAACAACAGTCATGGTTTGCCAATATAGACTTTGCCATTATTGGCAGCGGAATTGTTGGTCTTAGCTGCGCTCTAGAATTACGAGAACTTCATCCAGAGGCTAAAATTGTGGTTTTTGAAAAAGGAACCTTGCCCAGTGGAGCCAGCACTAAAAACGCAGGGTTTGCTTGTTTTGGCAGCATGTCTGAAATACTACAAGACCTAGAAACACACACTCCAAATGAGGTGGTCGGGCTTATTTCTGAGCGTCTTAAGGGCCTCTCTACCCTTAGAGCCGCCTTAACAGACCAGAGAATTGCCTATGCTCAACTGGGAGGATATGAACTTTTTCCAGACACAGACAGTGCTGTTTTTGACAAATGTGTCAAAAATTTAGACGCCATCAATGAGCTGCTATTTCCCATTTTTAGTGCCAATGTGTTTTCTGTGGTTGACACCCCTTTTGGGTTTGAAAAAGTAGCCCCGAAAGCAATTTTCAATAAATTTGAAGGACAGCTTGATACCGGCAAGATGATGACAGCATTACTAGAAAAAGCTGCCTCAAAAGGTGTGTTAATACTAAACAATGCGTTGGTTAAAGAAATCTCACAAAAGGGTGCGTCGCCAGTTTTTACTCTAGGCAACCTAACTGTTGAGGCAAAAAGCATATGTATTGCCACCAACGGTTTTGCTAAGGAGTTACTGCAAGAAGACGTACAACCGGCAAGAGCACAAGTACTCATCACAAAGCCCATTAAAAATTTAGCGATCAAAGGCACTTTTCATCTTGATTGTGGCTATTATTATTTTAGAAATATTGATGATAGAATTTTATTTGGTGGCGCTAGAAACCTTGCCTTTGACGCAGAAAACACCTCTCAAACAGGACTTACTTCTATAATACAAGACAAACTAGAACATCTTCTAAAAACCACTATATTGCCTCAAACACCCTTTGAGATAGACACTCGCTGGAGTGGTATTATGGGGGTTGGAAGCCAAAAAAAGCCCATTATAAAAAAACTATACCCTGGCGTTTTCTGTGGTGTTCGTTTGGGAGGAATGGGTGTTGCCATAGGAAGCAGTATTGGTAAAGAGTTGGCAGTACTTTCATCTAAAAAAGAACAACATTAGTTGTTCAAATTAATAGCAATGAGCTCAAAAAAAATCAAAGAACACTTACTGCTATCTTGTGAACAGCAAATACTGCAGAAGTATATTATTGTTCAAGATAAAATTAAGGGCATTATTGCATCCTTAGATGATGCAACAAAAAGTAGCGCAGGAGATAAGCATGAGACCGCTAGGGCTATGTTACAACTAGACAGAGAACAAGCAGGTGAACGATTAGTAGAAATTGAGAAAACCCTTGAAGTACTCCACAAAATCAATCTTACAAAATCAGCAACCCATGCTCATTTAGGAAGTTTGGTAACTACCAACAAAGGCAACTTTTTTTTAAGTATCTCATTGGGTGTTTTGATCCACCAAAGCAACCACTACTATTGTATTGGTCTACAAACGCCAATAGGCAAATTGTTATTTGGCAAGCAAGTTGGAGACACCTTTTCTTTTAGAGAAACTAACTATCAAATTAAAGCGATTGAGTAATGCAGACATTTGTACTTTTTTTTAAACAAGGACTATCGCATATTTTAGATCTAGACGGTATTGACCACCTGCTTTTTATACTAGCCATAACTGTATTTTTTAGCCTTTCCCAGTGGAGAAAACTAGCCTTGCTTATAACGGCCTTTACCATAGGGCACAGCATTACCTTAGTGCTTTCTGTCTATGATATTTTTACCTTGCCACGTGATATCATAGAGCAGTTGATACCCATTACAATTATTGTAACCTGTATAAATAATTTTATTAAAGTGTATAAACCTACCCAAATTAACTACCAACTATTATACACTACAGTGTTAATTTTTGGGTGTATTCATGGATTGGCATTTTCAAATTTTTTGAAAATGGCATTTTTTGAAGATGATAACTTACTTGCTTCTCTGGTAGGTTTTAATATTGGTATTGAGCTTGGTCAACTCATAATTGTGGGTGTTTTTTTAGCGGCTATACAGATGGCATTTCGCGGGTTTAAAAAACTAAAACACGAGCATGTTATCATTTCATGCTCTGCAATAATATTAATTTTTGCAGTAAAAATATTGTGGGACCTGCTTTAAAGCTAAGTTATCCATTTCGGCTTATACCAACTCCAGGTAAACCTTTGTTTTTTCTTCTAGCAATGTAGGGTGATTTAGATACAAAACACCTTCTGGAGTTTGTACCTGCACCTCGTAGTAATGACCTTTAAAGTATTGCTTTAAAACCACGCCAAAGACAGGTGTAGGTGTTTTTGATATTTTCAGTTCATGAGGCAATACTGTGCGAAGGGCCTCTTTTTTAACCCCCTTAAATATAGCCGTGTCAATAACAGACCCAGAACCAAAAAAACCAGCTTGGTAAGGTGTTTTAAGATTTGAGATAATCTCCTGAGGGCTTCCCATCATTTCTTTGTTGCCAGCTCGCAGCATAAGAATGGTGTCTGCAAAACCCAGTGCCTCGTCGCTATCATGAGTGGCAGTAACACAGGTAATATTGTTGTCTTTCAAATAGCCGTATAAATTACGGCGGAGTTTGTTTTTCCTGAAGGTGTCAATATTGCTAAATGGCTCGTCTAAAAAGATGACCTCAGGAGTATTTGCAAGCGCTTTTGCAAGCGCAACTCTTTGTTTTTGACCTCCGCTAAGGTTTTTCACCTTCGTGTTTTTATACTCTTGTAGGGCCACAACCTCTAATAGCTCATCTACACGAGCTGCGTCTTGCTCTTTGTTATTTCGCTTTAGGTGTGTGGCTATATTTTCTGCAACAGATATAAACGGCATTACATTAAACTCTTGAGCTACCAATTTCATAGCAAGCTCTCCAGGCACAAGATTGTGTTGTGGCCCTAACAGCTGTTTTTCTTTCCAAAACAACAGGCCATTTTCTAAATGCAATAGTCCGTAAATTAAGTGGAGTAAGGTAGATTTTCCGCAACCACTTTCTCCTAAAACCGCCAAATGCTCTCCTTCTTTTAATGAAAACACGATGTCTTTTAGTACTGACACCTCAGGCGTGTTTGGATATGAAAATTCGTTAATCGTTACCTTTAGCATAAAAAATAGTGTGATAAAAAAGCTATATATCAAGTGTATTTACCTAGTTATATATAGCTTTATAGTGGTTTAAATTGCGCTATTGTTTTACGCCATCATTCATTTGTTTTGGCAAAACCTTGTAGCCCATATTATATAAAGTAAAGCCATATATATCTGCATATTGTTCAATGGTTTTGCTTACTGGAGTTCCTGCGCCATGTCCTGCATCTGTTTCAATCCTAATCAAAACAGGAGCCGTGCCCCCTTGTTTTTCTTGTAATTCTGCTGCAAATTTAAAACTATGCGCAGGCACTACTCTATCATCATGATCTCCTGTGGTAACCATTGTCGCAGGATACTTTGTGCCAGGAGTTACATTATGTACCGGGGAGTATGCCTTTAGGTATTCAAACATTTCTTTACTCTGTTGCGCAGTACCATAATCATAGGCCCACCCAGCACCTGCAGTAAAGGTGTGATATCGTAACATATCCAGGACTCCTACAGCCGGAAGGGCTACTTTTATTAAATCTGGCCGCTGTGTCATTGTAGCGCCCACCAAAAGCCCCCCATTAGACCCTCCACGAATTGCTAGGAAATCACTAGAGGTGTATTTTTTACCAATTAAATATTCTGCGGCGGCTATAAAGTCATCAAAAACATTTTGCTTTT
>JABHYI010000311.1 GCA_018656255.1 Bacteroidota bacterium | reverse complement strand
GGATATGCCGGTACGGGGAAAACAACTATAACCGGAACTATAGTCAAGAACCTTGGTAAAGCAAAAATGTCCTCAGTGCTTTTGGCACCAACAGGAAGAGCAGCCAAAGTAATTAGTAATTATGCAGGTAAAGAAGCCTTTACTATTCATAGAAAAATTTACTATCCCAAACCAAAAAAAGGAGGAGGTGTTTCTTTTACATTGCAAAATAATAAGCACAGAAACACCATTTTCATGGTTGATGAGGCTTCTATGATTCCAGATATTAATCAAGACGCTAAGCTTTTTGAAAACGGTTCTTTACTCGATGATTTATTGCAGTTTATATACAGTGGTCATAATTGTAAGCTGTTGCTTATTGGAGATACGGCTCAATTACCTCCTGTAAAACTTGATGTAAGCCCAGCTCTGGATGCCCGTATATTAGAAAACCAATTTAACAAACATGTTATAGCGATAGAGCTTGATGATGTGGTACGCCAGCAGCATGATAGTGGTATCTTATGGAATGCAACCAAATTAAGAGAAACACTAAATGAAGGAATTTATGATCGTTTTAAATTTAGTGATCAGGTATTTGCAGATGTAGTAAAACCTCAAGATGGCATGGAAATTATGGATGCCCTTGAGCAGCACTATAACAGTGAAGACAATGATAATACAGTACTTATTGTAAGATCAAATAAGCGCGCAAATTTATACAACCAAAGCATACGCACACGCATTTTATTTCAAGAAGATGAGCTTTCTGCTGGAGATAGATTAATGGTGGTGAAAAATAACTATCACTGGGTTTCCAGTGAGAGTGATGCAGGATTTATAGCAAACGGAGATATAGTACAAGTTTTAGAAATTTTCAGATTTGTTGACCTATATGGTTTTCGTTTTGCAGAGGTAAAAGTACAGTTAGCAGATTATCCAAAAATGAAAGCCTTTGAAACCGTATTGCTTTTAAACACACTTACTTCTGAAACTCCCTCACTAACCTATGACGATTCTAACCTTCTGTATCAAGAGGTGATGAAAGATTATGCACATGAGAGTTCGAAATTCAAAAAATTTCAAGCGGTTAAGAAAAACAGATATTTTAATGCACTTCAAGTAAAGTTTTCTTATGCTATAACGTGTCATAAAAGCCAAGGAGGACAATGGCAAAATGTATTTGTTGAACAGCCTTATTTGCCAAATGGTGTAGATAAAGATTACCTTCGTTGGTTGTATACAGCTATCACAAGAGCCCAAGAAAAATTATATTTGATTGGTTTTAAAGAAGATTTTTTTGAACAAGATGCCTAATGTTTATCATCAATGTACATTAATATGTATTTTTGTTTGACAACATAATTTTAATAATAACAAACCCTAAAGTACCTTGAATACTAGTAAGAAAATAATAGCAATGATACCGGCACGTTACCAGGCATCTCGATTTCCTGGAAAATTGATGCAAGATTTAGGGGGCCAAACTGTAATTTTACGCACTTACAAAGCTACAGTAGCTACGGGCCTGTTTGAGGATGTTTTTGTAGTTACCGATAGTGCTATTATTTATAAAGAAATTACAGCCCATGGCGGAAAAGCCATTATGAGTATAAAAGACCATCAGTGCGGCAGCGACCGAATAGCAGAGGCTGTTGCCAATATGGATATTGACATTGTTGTAAATGTGCAAGGAGATGAGCCTTTTACAAACAAAGAAGCATTGGTAACACTTTTGGATGTCTTTAAAGCCGCTGATGCCTCAAAAATAGATTTGGCCTCTTTGATGGTTAAAATTACAGATTGGGATGAAATTAATAATCCTAATTGCGTGAAGGTTATCGTTAATAAAGAGAATTTTGCTCAGTATTTTTCAAGGGCTCCCATACCTTTTGCTCGTGATAAAGATGTAGCAACAAGTTACTATAAGCATAAAGGAATTTATGCCTTTACAAAGCAGGCGCTGTTAGATTTTTACCATCTACCAATGGGCACTCTAGAGGCTATAGAAAAAATTGAATGCATACGGTATTTGGAGTATGGAAAAAATATTAAAATGGCAGAGACTGCCATTGAGGGTGTTGGCATTGACACCCCCGAAGATTTAGTAAAGGCAAACGCTATTTTAAAAAACAAACAACACTAGAGTTGTAGTACCCCATAAAAATAGCACTATCATAATTTAGCAAATCACACCAACCAACACTGCATGGGATTAACAAAATTTATATACTTTAAGCTTCTTGGTTGGAAAATAGATGGAGACTTTGACCGCTCCATAAAAAAATCTGTACTTATAGTTGCTCCTCATACTAGCAATATGGATTTTTTATTATCTGTACTAGTAAGACGTATTTTAAAGCTGCAAATTAATTTTGTAGGTAAAAAAGAGTTGTTTAACCCTCTATGGGGATGGTATTTTAAATGGATGGGTGGCGCTGCTTTAAATAGGGATAGGTCAGAGAACAAAGTGCAAGCTATTGCTAATGTGTTTTCAGAACATCAAGAATTTAGGTTGGCTATAGCGCCCGAAGGGACAAGAAAAAAAGTTAGCACCTGGAAAACGGGTTATTATTACATAGCTCTTACTGCCAATGTGCCAATTATCTCTGTGCGTTTAGACTATCAAAATAAGGTAATGGGTATCAGTGAGCCTTTTTACCCTACTGGAGATATCAAGGCTGATGAGCTTAAATTAAGAACTTTTTATAAGGGTATTAAGGGTAAGGTACCTTCTTGGAGTTAGAAGTCCTTAGCCATAGGGTTTTTTATCTACGGTGTTGTTTCTTCCATGGTGTGATATACATTTTGTACATCATCATCTTCTTCTAGCTTTTCTAATAATTTTTCTACATCTGCCGTTTGCTCTGGCGTGATAGATTTAGTCACCTGAGGGATCCGTTCAAAACCGGAAGACAAAATTTCGATATTATGTGTCTCAAGGTAGCTTTGAATATTTCCGAAACTTTCAAAAGGAGCATAAATTAAAACGCCATCTTCATCTTCAAATATTTCTTCTACGCCATAATCTATAAGTTCTAGCTCTAATTCTTCAAGATCCAATTCTCCTACATTCACCCTAAAGTTACAAAGGTGATCAAACATAAAAACAACTGATCCAGAGGTACCCATATTACCATCACATTTATTAAAATAAGAGCGCACATTTGCGACAGTTCTGGTATTGTTATCTGTAGCTGTTTCTATTAATATGGCAATACCATGTTGTGCATATCCTTCAAATAATACTTCTTTATAATCTCCTAGACTCTTGTCACTGGCACGTTTGATGGCTCTCTCAACATTGTCTTTGGGCATGTTCAAAGACTTTGCGTTTTGAATCACTGCACGCAACCTGGAATTTGAATCTGGATCTGGGCCGCCTTCTTTGACCGCCATTACAATGTCTTTACCTATTCTGGTAAATGCCTTACTCATGGCAGACCAACGTTTCATTTTCCTTGCTTTTCTGAATTCAAAAGCTCTTCCCATAGTAGTGTATTTTTAGTAAAAGCCAAATATAAAAAATACACACTCTAAAAACCACCTGTGTACTCAAAAGTTTCATTTCAGATATTTTCATCTTTTTTATTTGCTTTTAAGGCTTTGTTTTTAAAGCAATTGTTTGGATTAAATATGATTTTTCAGAAAAATACTATCAAAGTAGTATGGTAGAAGTCACAAAAGAACGTAATTTTGCAACTTGCATAAATTCTCATAATTGTGGCTATAGACATTTCTAATAGTATAGACGAAACAAAAACTGGTAAAGATTTATACTCCTACCAAAAAGGGGCAATTGATAAAATATTTACCGCATTTGATGATGCCCCCGAGGATTATCATTTGCTTTACCAATTACCAACTGGTGGCGGGAAAACAGTTATTTTTTCTGAGATTGTAAGGCAATACCTTAAAAACCACAACAAACGTGTCCTGATAATGACACACCGTATTGAGCTATTATCTCAAACCTCCAAAATGCTCACAGAGTTTGGGGTTATAAATAAAGTAGTTAATAGTACTGCAAACCTTGATGACCAAGACCAATATAGTTGTTTTGTTGCCATGGTGGAGACGCTAAATAATAGACTTCAAGACGAAAAATTTGATATCAGTAACATTGGGCTGGTAATTATAGATGAGGCGCATTACAACTCATTTACAAAGTTGTTTGGCTATTTTGATAAGTCTTTTATACTAGGTGTAACGGCAACACCTTTAAGTTCAAACATCAAACTACCTATGAATGACAACTACAATGAACTCATTGTAGGGGAAACCATTGAGGCTTTGATAGAAAACGAGTTTTTATCTAGGGCAAATACCTATAGTTACAACGTAGGGCTAACTTCTCTAGAAATTGGCGCCAATGGTGATTACACGGTTAAATCTTCTGAAGATTTATACACTACCAATGATATGCTTAGTAAACTCATGCACGCCTATGAGGAGCATTCTAAGGGTAAAAAGACGTTGATATTTAACAATGGTATCAATACTTCTTTACACGTATATGACGCCTTTAATTATGCAGGATACCCTGTAAGACACCTAGATAATACGGCAACTAAAAAACAAAGACAAGAAATTCTAGAGTGGTTTCACCTAACGCCAGATGCTATTTTAACATCGGTTAGTATTTTAACCACAGGTTTTGATGAGCCAACGGTAGAGTCTATTATTTTAAATAGAGCCACTAAGTCTTTGACCCTGTACTATCAAATGATTGGTCGTGGTTCTCGTATTTTGAAAAACAAATCCACCTTTGATGTTATAGATCTGGGTAACAATTTCCACCGTTTTGGACCTTGGGGTGCAGATTTGGATTGGCAACGCATCTTTAGATCACCAAACTACTACCTTGATAATCTTATGGATGATGAGGAGCTGGAAAGCTACTTTATTTATGAGATGCCAGAAGAGTTAAGGGCAGAATTTTCTAAATCTGAGAACGTCACTTTTGATATTAAAAAAGCCTATACAGACTCTGTGAAGGCAGGACACTCCTCTAAGGTTATATTAGAGCGTTCTATTGCTCAACATGCTTTAATATGTTCTCAAAACAGCGAAGATGTATATGATGCTTTAATCTTAGCAAAGAAATTGGGTGATGATATAGATTTTAGAATAGAGCGCTATTCAAAATGCATAAGTAAAAGCACGCATAATTTTATAAGTTGGCTTAAAAATGATTACCGTTTAAAACTTCGCAGTCACCTAAGAGAAAATTTTGATGCTATTTATGAAGGCATCCATGGACATCCCCCACCAGAGGAATAAAAATATTACTCATCTTTTCTTGGATGAAATTTTTCAATAGTTTCTTGCAAAAAAGAAGTTTCTATGTGCGTGTAAATTTCTGTGGTGGTAATGCTTTGATGCCCTAACATTTGCTGTATTGCTCTTAAATCTGCGCCATTTTCTAGTAAATGGGTAGCAAATGAGTGTCTAAATGTGTGTGGGCTTATTACTTTATCAATACCTGTCTTTTCTACCAATTGTTTTATAATTGTAAATATCATGGCTCTTGTGAGCTGGTTTCCTCTTCTATTTAAAAATAAGGTGTCTTGAGCCTTAGGTGCTATTTTTTGATGTACCCGAACTTCTTTGCGGTATAATTCTATGTATTTTATGGTAGTATCTCCAATAGGTACAAAACGTTGTTTGTCTCCCTTACCTGTAATTTTTATAAAACCTTCTTTAAAGAATAAATCTGAAATTTTAAGTGAGGTTAATTCACTTACTCTTAAGCCGCAGCCGTAAAGGGTTTCAAGTATTGCCCTGTTGCGTTCTCCTTGAGCACCACTAAGGTCTATAGCTTTAATGAGTTGGTCTATTTCTTCTAAGGCGAGGGTGTCTGGAAGTTTTCTGCCAATTTTTGGTGTTTCAATAAGCTCTAAAGGGTTTGTTTTTCTATAATTTTCAAAAATCAGGTAATTAAAAAAACCTTTAAGACCAGAGATGATTCTGCTTTGAGATCTTGGATTTACCTCTTTAGCGATGCTGTAAATAAATTCTTGTATTACTTCAGGCTTAATTGCAATAGGAGTGCTGTGTATTTTAGAATCATCCAGCCATGTTATTAATTTTTTTATATCCAAGCCATAGTTGCTTATTGAGTTTTCTGAGAGTCCTCTTTCTATTCTCAAATAGCTTTGATAGTCTTTTAATGCCTGTTGCCATTTCATGGGGTTGGGTGTCTAAAGTTTTAATTTTAAAACAAATTAAAGATACGAATAACAAATGTGTTAGCCCTAGTATAAGTATATTTGATATGTAACCATTAAAAATATATCAATTGAAAAATTTAACAATAATAGCAGCTGCTTTTTTTATTAGTAGTACCGTATTTTCTCAGGAGTTAGACCTGGGAATTAAACTAGGATCTAATTTTGCATCCATAAGTGATGCCCAACAAGGCTCGTCATCAAGAACGGGATTCCAGGCAGGAGCTTTTGCGGGTATTAAATTTAGTGAAAAAACAGCTATACAATTGGATGTTTTGTATTCTCAACAAGGCGCAGCATTTGATGCGTCAGATTTTGAATTAAGCTATGTAAACCTTCCTTTGGTTTTTAAATATTATCTAGCTGGAGGTTTACATCTTCAGGCTGGGCCTCAGTTTGGAATTTTAGTTGATGACAATGTTAAGGAGTTGTATACTGAAGTTGTTGAGGCGCAAAGCTCTGATGTTTCTGGAATTATAGGAGTAGGGTATGACCTTCCTTTTGGTTTGCGTGTTGATGGAAGATATAATTTTGGATTTACAGATGTTTTAAAAGATATCAGTGGTAAAAATTCTGTGGTAACGCTGGCTGTAGGTTTTTCATTTTTATAAGATTTTATTGCTTAACATTTAAAAAAATGCAAGGCTCAGCATCTACTTTTTTATTGCTGTAAATAGTGTATTTTTGTGGTATAATTATAAATAAAAAGAACATGAAAAATATACTTCTATTATTTTGTTTACTTGCAGGGTTTTCATTGATCCAGGCTCAAGAACAATACAATGATTCAAAGGGGTTTAGAGCAGGATTTGCACCAGTGTACCTCACTGAAATTGAATCTATTGGAGGTAGCGTGGATTTACTTTACCAAATTGATCAAAAGTGGAGTTTTGGAAACACTACTTTATTTACCGTAAATGAATTACCTAATAAAGAGCGTTTAAAGTGGTTTACCATGGATTTAAATGCTCGATATAAAGTATACGATGAATTTTATATGCTAGCAGGAGGTCAATATTTGTATCAAACACTTATAGAGAAAACATAT
>JABHYI010000126.1 GCA_018656255.1 Bacteroidota bacterium | reverse complement strand
TGGTGTAAAAGCCTTTGAATTGTATGACACTTTTGGTTTTCCTATAGATTTAACAGCCCTTATACTCAGAGAACGCGGGTACGATTTGGATCAAAAGGGATTTGAGGCTGCTCTTGCAAAACAAAAAGATAGATCTAGATCTGCAACCAAAATAGCTACTGGAGACTGGGTAACACTTACCCAAGATACCCAGGAAGAGTTTGTTGGTTATGACACTCTAGAAACTCAAATTCAAATTGTAAAATACCGTAAGGTAGCCAGCAAAAAAGATGGAGAAATGTACCAACTAGTATTTAACCGTACTCCTTTTTACCCAGAGGGTGGAGGCCAGGTTGGAGACAAAGGATACCTTGAGGCTAGCAATGGAGAAGTTGTTTATATTGTAGATACCAAGAAGGAAAACAACTTGATTGTCCATTTTTCAAAAAACCTGCCAAGAAAGCCGCAAGAGAGTTTTAAGGCCGTTGTAGATAACAAACAACGTTCTAGATCTGCATCCAATCACTCTGCAACACACCTGCTGCATCAAGCACTTCGTAAGGTGCTTGGGACACATGTAGAGCAAAAAGGATCTATGGTACATAGTGGTTCTTTACGTTTTGATTTTTCGCATTTCAGTAAGTTGACAGATGAAGAACTTTTAGAGGTTCAAGATTTTGTGAATGCACGTATTAAAGAAGAATTGCCTTTAGAAGAAAAAAGAAATATTCCATACCAACAAGCTATTGATCAAGGAGCTATTGCACTTTTTGGAGAAAAGTATGGAGATGCCGTAAGAGCCATTAAATTTGGAAATTCTATGGAATTGTGCGGGGGTACACATGTTTCAAATACCAGTAGTATTTGGCATTTTATAATTACTAGTGAAGGAGCAGTTGCAAGCGGTATTCGCCGCATTGAGGCAATTACCGGCGATGCTGCCAAACAGTATTATATTGATAGAAGTAACGCTTTCTCGGCGCTTCAAAAATCATTAAACAATGCCCAAGATCCTGTAAAAGCCGTAACAAGTATGCAGGAGCAAAATAGTGCACTTCAAAAACAGGTAGCACAATTGTTAAAAGAAAAGGCAAAAAACATAAAGGGAGATTTAAAAAATGAAGTTGTTGAGTTAAACGGTGTACACTTTTTAACCAAAGAACTAGACCTAGATGCTGCAGGACTCAAAGACTTAGCCTTTGAGCTTGGGGGAGAGATTGATAATTTATTTATCCTCTTTGGCAGTAAAGCAAATGATAAAGCATTACTTACCTGCTATATAGACAAACAACTTGTTTCAAGTAAAGGGTTAGATGCTGGTAAAATTGTACGTGAACTAGGGAAACACATCCAAGGAGGAGGAGGAGGGCAACCATTTTTTGCCACTGCAGGTGGTAAAAAACCAGAAGGTATTGCAATAGCCTTAGCACAAGTGAAAGATTATATTCTATAAGATGAAACTCACAACTCCAATAAAATTATCAAGACAAAATCCACCTATAAACTACAGCTCAAAGGTACTTTTGTTAGGGAGTTGTTTTGCTCAAAATATGGGAGAAAAACTGGAGTATTACAAATTCCAGCAGTGCACCAACCCATTTGGCATTTTGTTTCATCCTGTAGCCATAGAAAAATTGATTGCTAGAGCTGTAAATCAAAACTGGTTTACATCAAAAGATGTTTTTCTTCAAAACGAGCAGTGGCATTGTTTTTTGGCACACTCAAAATTATCTAATACCTCTAAGGAAGATTTAATCTCTGCTTTAAACTCGGCCCTTGAAAAACTTAGATTTTCACTTTTAGAGGCAAGCCATGTTGTTTTTACATTTGGTACCGCTTGGGTATATAAACATCTAGAGAAAGATATCATTGTTGCAAATTGCCATAAAGTACCTCAAAAAGAGTTTGTAAAACAGCTGCTATCTCCAGATGATGTGAGCGATGTTTTACTTGGTATAGAAACCAAGCTAAGAACAATTAACCCAACATGTAGCATTATAAATACGGTCTCTCCCGTGCGCCATATCAAAGATGGTCTTATAGAGAACAGCAGGAGTAAGGCACATTTAATTGCTGGGGTGCAAGAAATTGTCTCTCCAGAGAAATTAAATTATTATTTCCCCTCATATGAGATTATGATGGATGAGTTGCGAGATTATCGATATTATAAAGAAGATTTAATTCATCCAAACCAAACTGCCATTGCTATTATTTGGACTGCCTTTGCCGGTTCTTGGATATGCCCAGAAACTGCAGCGCTCCAAAAAAAAATAGCAACCATACAATCTGGCATGCTTCATACCCCTTTTAATGAGAATTCAATGGCCCATATTCACTTTAAAAAAGACCTAGAAGTTCAAATCTCACAGGTACAGAAAGCACTTCCTTGGGCTACTTTTTTATAAGTAGGTAATGGTTTTATCTAAGGGTAATACTATCTATAAGCAACTCAAAGTCTTCCTCCTTTTTATTACCTATTAAAAAAGTAATTTCTTGTAAAACAGTACCAGAGAAGTTTGGCATATTTAATTTGCGCCCCCTAAAAGAGGGATAGAGAGAATTTAGAGGTATGGCAATCTCTTGCCAAGATCCGTTGGTAGCAAAGGTGGTAATGTAAGAATATCTTTTCCCAATTTGGTCTGTAACTCTAAATTGATAGTCTTTACCATCTGCTTTAATCTTGAGTACTACTTGTGTTACACCTTGGGTGCTTATGGGCTCAGGCAAACGATACCGCAGGGATGAAAACCCACCATTATTTTTAAGTGAGATTTGTCCAGCAAACACACCGTGTCCATCTTGATCTTGCCTCATGCTCCCTTTAGAGCGCCCTCCCATCACACTGTCATCAACAACATACCAGTTGTTTAGCTGGGCATTTTTGGAGAAATTAAAAATAGTTTGTGCTTCCATGGAAGTGACTAGAAATAAGGTTATAAAAAGTAGCGTTCGCATTTTTTTATTTAAAGATACCACGCTCTTTTTTTTAAGCAGCACACTTTAACATTACCCCAACATTTTTTACACATCTACTCTTTTAAATAAAAAAAACACTGCCATCGATACCGTGGCAGTGTTTAGTGTTATTGTAATGGTTTCGTTTATAAAGAAAATGCGTTTTTAACTTTTTCTACAAAGTCTAGTTTTTCCCAGGTAAATAGTTCTACCTCCATTGTTTTGCTTTTGGCATTAGGTATGGTAAAGGTTTTGGTAACTACTTTGTTTTCACGGCCCATGTGTCCATATGCAGCAGTTTCGCTATACATTGGTTGGCGCAGCTTTAAGCGTTGTTCTATAAAATAAGGGCGCATGTCAAAAAGGCCTTCAACAACTTCACTAATCTCCCCGTCTGTTAGTTTCACATTAGATGTTCCATAGGTATCTACGTTAATACTGGTTGGCTCTGCAACACCAATGGCGTAGGATACTTGAACTAAAACTTCTTTGCAAAGCCCGGCAGCAACTAGATTTTTAGCAATATGTCTTGTAGCATAAGCTCCAGATCTGTCAACCTTACTTGGATCTTTTCCAGAAAAAGCACCACCACCATGAG
>JABHYI010000303.1 GCA_018656255.1 Bacteroidota bacterium | reverse complement strand
CCTTCTTGTGACAAATCATCAGAATTTACAAAATCAATACCATCAAAATCATCTAGGGTTGTTTCAGAAATAAGTCTAGCTATTCCAGAGGTGCCAATGTATTCTGAAACTACTCCAGGAGTAGTGGGTGGGATAAGATTGCAAAAATAACTAGAAGTTACACTATCATCAAAACCTCTGTAATTTACGATGCTTCCTGTAGAACTAAGATTAAATGATTGAGTGCCAGTTTCTAAGAATAACTCTTGGTTAGTAGGTATATTTAAAGAAATACTCTCATTTACCTGAGGGTTTATTTTAAAAAAAACAACATTAGAGGTGTCTCCACATTGTTGTAATTGTGCATCCTCAAAATCAAAATTTGTTACAATAATATCACCGTCATTGCAGCCTTGAAATAATAAGGGTATAAAAATTAATAATACGAGTTTTCTCATTTTTATTTTTCTAAGATTAAATAGCCATACAAAGTAACGCATTTCTTTAGGATAGGGGTGTTATTCATTAAAAAAATATCTGTATTTTTGTTTTAAGTTTACTTTATAACCCTTTAATATTTTATCATTGAAAAAGGTATATTTTGACAATGCTGCCACAACACAGGTTCGATCTGAGGTAATTAATACAATGACCCAAGTGTTGCAAACTGAGTTTGGAAACCCATCTTCTACCCATGATTTTGGGAGGTCTTCTAAGGCTTTAATTGAAACTGCCAGAAAAGAAGTAGCCCAAATATTAAATGTTTCTGCCTCAGAGATTATTTTCACCTCTGGTGGTACAGAAGCAGATAATTTGGTGCTTAACGGCTGTGTTAAAAACCTAAGTGTTACAAGAATTATCTCAAGTAAAATAGAACACCACGCAGTGTTATACGCAATACAAGAATTGCAAGCAAGCCATAACATTACTGTTGAATATGTTAATTTAGATCATTGCGGCGCCATAGATTTTAACCATTTGGAAAGTCTTCTTGCAGATACTACACAAAAGACTTTGGTAAGTTTAATGCATGTCAATAATGAAATAGGTAATATTCTTGATCTAAAACATGTAGCGACTCTTTGTAAGAAATACAATACTCTATTTCATAGCGATACGGTTCAATCTATAGGTCATTATCATTTAGATTTTAGTGACATCCCTATAGATTTTGCGGCAGTTGCAGCTCACAAATTTCATGGGCCAAAAGGAGTTGGTTTTGCATTTGTAAGAAAGAACTCTGGGATAAGACCTATGATTGTTGGCGGAGCTCAAGAGCGAGGTATGAGAGCGGGTACAGAGCCTGTATATGCTATAGTTGGGATGGTTGAGGCATTAAAGATTTCTTATCAAAACTTAGCGCAAGAAAAAAAATACATCACAGGGCTAAAAGATTACTTTAAAGAGTCTCTGGTCAAAGAAATTCCAGAAATTCAATTCAATGGCCAGTGTGATGATAATGACAAGAGTTCCTATACAGTTCTTAACGTATGTATTCCTGTTTCTCCAGAAAAAGGGACGATGCTATTGTTTCAATTAGATCTAAAAGGAATTGCGTGTTCTAAAGGTAGCGCTTGCCAGAGTGGAAGTAATAAGGGATCTCATGTGTTGTCTGAAATATTAAAAGAGAAGGATTTAGCAAAGCCTTCTATACGGTTTTCTTTTTCAAGCTTTAATACTAAAGATGAAATTGATTATGTTGTACAAACCCTTACAACTTTTGTTAAGACAGGAAATGTTCTAGAACATTAATAGGTTTAAATCACTGTGAGGAATATCAAACCAATTACTTACTGCTTTACTAGTTAAGATACCCCTATAAAAATAGATTCCATTTTTTAAACCTCTATCAAAACGGATGGCTTGCTCTAAGCCACCAGATTCTGCTATTTGCAATAGATATGGTGTAAAAATGTTACTTATTGAAATAGATGCTGTTCTTGGGTACCTAGCAGGTATGTTTGGAACACCGTAATGAATTACCCCATGTTTAATAACCGTTGGGTTGTCATGAGAGGTCATTTCAGTAGTTTCAAAACACCCGCCCATATCTACACTAACATCAATAATGATTGCTCCTTCTTTCATGTTTTTGACCATATCTTGAGTAACTATAATAGGAGAGCGATTACTTCCTCTAACAGCGCCAATGGCAACATCACATCTTCGAAGAGATTTCATTAAATTTTTTGGTTGTATGGTAGAAGTATAAAGGGTATGACCAACTTTATATTGCAATTCTCTAAGACGTGTTATTGAACTATCAAACACCTTAACATTAGCGCCAAGACCTATGGCAGATCGTATTGCAAATTGACCCACGGTACCTGCTCCAATTACAACTACCTCTACAGGTGGTACTCCACTAATATTACCAAAGAGTAGGCCTTTGCCTTTTTGAGCATTCACCATAAGCTCTGAGGCTATAAGCACAGATGCTGTTCCTGCTATTTCACTAAGAGCTTTAACGGCAGGGTAGGAATGATCTTCATCTTTGATAAACTCAAAGGCAAGGGCAGTAATTTTCTTTTTTGCTAAGGCCTGTAAATAACTTTTTTGTCTTGTTTTAAGCTGCAGGGCAGATATCAACACTGTTTTTGGATTAATTAAAGCTATTTCCTCTAGTGTTGGCGGTTCTACTTTTAATATAATTGGACAGCCAAATACTTTTTTTGTCTCTGTAGTAATTTGTGCTCCAGCTTCACTATATGCTGTGTTAGAGAATCCAGCCTGTTGCCCAGCACCATCTTCTAGTAAAACCCTGTGCCCATTTGCAACAACTGCTGCAACGGCATCTGGTGTCAAGCAAATACGTTTTTCTTGAGCATGAGTTTCTTTAGGCAAGCCTATATATAAGGCTCCTTTTTGTTTTGAAATTTCTAAGGTCTCTTCTTGCGGAAGTAATTGAGCCTTGGTAAATGGAGAAGTGGGTTTTGACATGATGCATGGTTAACTGCAACAATTTACAATTTTTTTTAGCCACACCATAAAAAAAAGCAAATCACCTTTTCATTCTCTATGAAAATAACTCCCCAGTTATAGCATGTTAGTAATCAGATGATTTGCTGGGTCAAATATTTAACAATATCTCTTTGATTCCTAATGGTGTTGTTATACATTCATAAAAAAGCACTGTTAATTCTTGAATTACTAGTGTAAAATAACATGTTTACACCTTGTTTTTCAGTTAGTTATCATTAAATCACAGGTGTTTTATAGCCTGAGTGTAATAAGCCCCATGATTTTCACTAAATTTATCATAACAAACTATAAAGCATACCAATGTATTTAAAATCCCTGTTAATTTTATTGTTTTCAGTGTCTGTATATGCTCAAGAGCTGTCTAATATTGAACTATTATCACTAGAAGACGAGGGTTTACTTGAGTATTTT
>JABHYI010000261.1 GCA_018656255.1 Bacteroidota bacterium | reverse complement strand
GATAAAGTAAAAGTTGATTTTGATGTATAAATTCCAAAAACTATGAGCAACGAACAAATTAAAAACCTAGAAGAAATTTTTGAAGCGCGCATTGCACGTGACGAAAAAATAGAACCCAAAGATTGGATGCCAGAGAAATATAGGAAGACGCACATTCGTCAAATCTCTCAGCACGCCCATTCAGAGATTGTAGGGATGCTACCAGAGGGAAACTGGATAAGCAGAGCGCCTTCTTTAAGAAGAAAGGCAGCTCTGCTTGCAAAGGTGCAAGATGAGGCAGGACATGGCCTTTATTTGTACTCTGCCTGTGAAACACTCGGAATTTCTCGTGAAGAATTATACCAGCAGTTACACAGTGGTAAAGCAAAGTATTCTTCAATATTTAATTACCCAACACTAACCTGGGCAGACATGGGCGCTGTGGGTTGGCTTGTTGATGGCGCAGCCATTATAAATCAAGTGCCTTTGTGTAATACCTCATTTGGTCCTTATGCAAGAGCAATGGTTCGGGTTTGTAAAGAAGAAAGTTTTCATCAAAGGCAAGGTTTTGAGATTATGCTCAAGCTTTGTAAGGGCTCCAAGGAGCAAAAAGAAATGGCTCAAGATGCACTTAATAGATGGTGGTGGCCAAGTTTAATGATGTTAGGGCCAACAGATGCAGAGAGTGTTCATACGGAGCAGTCTATGAAGTGGAAGTTAAAACGTAAATCTAACGATGAGCTGCGCCAACAGTTTATTGATCAAACTGTACCCCAAGCAGATTTACTTGGTTTAACAATTCCAGATCCAGATTTAAAACTAAACAAACAAACAGGAAGTTATGATTTTGGAGCCATAGATTGGGATGAGTTTTGGCAAGTAGTAAAAGGTCACGGTCCCTGCAACAAGCAGCGTATAAGCGCGCGAGTAGCTGCCTGGGAAAACGGTGCTTGGGTGAGAGATGCAGCCATGGCACATGCCGCAAAAAAAGAGGCATTAAAAATTAAAATAGCAATCTAGTATCAAATACAATAGATATGGATAATAATTGGCCCTTATGGGAAATCTTCGTAAGAAGTAAAAACGGATTAGAACACCGTCATTTTGGTAGCCTGCATGCTGCAGACGAAGAAATGGCACTTGAAAACGCAAGAGATGTTTACACAAGACGCAACGAGGGCGTGAGTATTTGGGTCGTAAAAAGCAGTAATATAACCGCAAGTAACCCAGAAAACAATGGAGAACTCTTTGAGCCAGCTCAAGACAAAGTATACCGACACCCAACATTTTATAAGTTACCAGATGATGTAAAGCATATGTAATATGAAAAGCGAACATTTATACAATTACATTTTAGGTATTGCAGACAATAGCCTTATTCTTGGACAACGTCTAGGAGAGCTGTGTGGACATGGTCCTAGTTTAGAGACAGATATTGCGGGTACAAACATCTCTTTGGACCTTATTGGTCAAACAAGAAGTTACTATCAGTATGCCGCTAAAATTTCTGGCGAAAATAAAACAGAGGATGATATTGCATTTTTACGTTTAGAGAGACATTACAAAAATGTATTACTTGTAGAACAGCCTAATACCCATTTTGGATTTGTTATGGGGCGTCAATACCTTTTTGATGTGTTTCATTTGTTGCTACTGAAAGAATTACAATCAAGCAAAGATGAAACCCTAGCCGCTATCGCAAAAAAGGGAATCAAAGAAGTAAGTTATCACAAACGATTTTCTGGAGACTGGGTAAAACGATTGGGTGATGGGACCCCGCAGAGCGCTGCCAAAATGCAAGAGGCAATACATGATTTGTGGCCCTATACACAGGAGCTTTTTGACATGACAGATGCAGACACAGCAATGGCCTTGGAAGGTGTAGGTGTAGATGTTTCAAAACTAAAAAAGGCCTAGTACAAAGAGGTTATAGATCTCTTTGAACTAGCAACTCTAGAGGTTCCTCAGACCACGTATTTTTCTCGTGGAGGTAAAAAAGGAGTGCACAGTGAACACATGGGGTATTTATTGGCAGATTTACAGTACATGCAACGCACCTATCCAAACATGCAGTGGTAATAAAAAAACAATGGCAGTAACCCAGGTAAGTATAGACACGCATCTTCTTCCAATTTTGGAACAGGTAAGCGATCCAGAGATTCCTGTATTAACTGTTTTGGACCTCGGGGTAATAAGAGAAGCTAAAGAAAAAGATGGGACGGTGTATGTGAAACTTACACCCACTTATTCTGGATGTCCAGCTATGGATGTTATTGGGGATGATTTAAAAATAGCCTTTGCCCCATTGGGCAAAAAAGTGATGGTGGAGCTTGTATTGGCCCCAGCTTGGAGTACAGACTGGATTAGCGAGTCTGGATTGCAGAAAATGGAAGCCTACGGAATTGCCAGACCATTGTCTGAGAGTGCAGACAAAGATGTATTGTTGGCAGGTGCAAAAAAAGTAATTTGCCCTCAATGTAAAAGTACAGATACACATTTAGTAAGCCAGTTCGGGTCTACTGCTTGCAAAGCATTATTTAAATGCGAAGCATGTCTAGAGCCTTTTGATTACTTTAAATGTTTGAAATAATAAATTAATTCCCTTAGTGGAATTCAAGGAGTATATCCTTACCTATAGAAAGCTATGAAAAGTATTACAACTAGAATAGAGAGTGGTGTAGCAACCTTAACATTAAACCGCCCAGAGGTATTTAACAGTTTTAATGGTAAGATGGCGTTGCTTTTACAAAATCAACTTGATGCCTGTGAGGCAGACCCAAACATACGTGCCATAGTGATCACTGGACAGGGTAAAGCTTTTTGCGCCGGCCAGGATTTAAAAGAAGTAACAACACCAGAACTGCACCCAGGATTTAAAAAAATACTAGAAGAACATTACAATCCTATCATTACAAGAATTAGAGCTATTGAAAAGCCTATGATTGCGGCAGTTAATGGAGTAGCTGCTGGCGCGGGCGCAAATATTGCGCTAGCCTGTGATATTGTCGTGGCAAGTGAGAAAGCTAGTTTTATTCAGGCTTTCAGTAAAATAGGTCTAGTTCCAGATAGTGCTGGGAGCTTTTTTTTACCAAGACTCATTGGTTTCCAAAAAGCATCTGCCTTGATGTTACTGGGAGATAAAGTAAGCGCAGCACAAGCACAAGATTTAGGCATGATATATAAAGTGTTTCCTCCAGAAACGTTTCACCAGGAGGTTCATAGCTTAGCCCTTCATATGGCTCAATTGCCAACCAAAGCATTAGGGCTCACAAAAAAATTGTTAAATGCATCTTTTAATAATACCTTAGAGCAGCAATTAGCACTTGAGAGTAAACTGCAAATACAGGCAGCAAATAGCAATGACTACAAAGAGGGCGTTTCTGCATTTGTGGAAAAAAGGAAACCAAACTTTAAAGGAAACTAGATGATTAAAAACGTAGGTATTATTGGTAGCGGAACTATGGGTTCTGGAATTGCTCAAGTAGCTGCTGCTGCTGGGTGTCTAGTTACATTGTTTGATGTACATCAGCAGGCACTCGATACAGCAAAACAAAGTTTAGATAAAATCACAAATCGATTGGTGGAGAAGGGACGTATCTCCTCCCAAGAGAAAGATGCTATACAAAATAACATACGCTACGTAAACTCATTAAAAGAATTGGCCCATAGTGATTTAACCATTGAAGCTATAGTTGAGAATATTGATGTTAAAAAGAAGGTATTTCAAGAATTAGAGGGGTATGTAAGTGATACTTGCATTATAGCATCCAACACCTCTTCTTTGTCTATAGCCTCTATAGCTTCTGTCTTAAAAAATCCAGCTAGATGCATAGGGATTCATTTTTTTAATCCTGCACCCCTTATGAAATTGGTGGAGGTAATTCCTGCCATACAAACTAGTTCACAGGTACTTGCCACCTCACAGACCACTATTGAAAACTGGAAAAAAGTAGTTGCTGTAGCTAAGGATACACCTGGCTTTATTGTAAATAGAGTAGCCAGACCTTTTTACGGAGAGGCCCTTAGAATATATGAAGAGGGTATCGCAGATTTTGCAACCATTGACCATGCTGTAAAAAGTGTGGGTGGGTTTAAGATGGGACCTTTTCAGCTCATGGACTTCATCGGCAATGATGTAAATTATACCGTAACACAAACTGTATTTGAGGCCTTTTACCATGATCCAAGATACAAGCCTTCCTTTACTCAAAAACGCTTTGCAGAAGCAGGTTATTTAGGCCGGAAATCTGGCAAAGGATTTTATGACTACACGCAAGGAGCCATACCACCAGTGCCAGAAAATAATCCTGCTCTTTTAAACTCCATTTTGGACAGAATTTTAGTGATGTTAATAAACGAAGCTGCAGATGCATTGTTTTTAAACATTGCAAGTGCCAAAGACATAGATGCAGCGATGACCAAAGGAGTTAATTACCCAAAAGGACTATTGGCCTGGGCAGATGAAAAATCAATAGATTGGTGTGTCAAACAACTTGATGCACTTTATAATCATTACCATGAGGATAGATATCGTTGTTCTGCGTTACTAAGAACAATGAATTTAAAAAACGAAACTTTTTTTTAAATGGAAGGAACCACAATACCCTATAAAATGCTCTCTCAAGATGCTTATAGCAGTTGGCTTGGCATAGAGATTCTTAGTTGTGAAATAGGCCGCGTAAAAGTAGGAATGACCATCCGTAAAGAAATGCTCAACAGCATGAATAAGGCCCATGGCGGCATTAGTTATGCATTGGCAGACACTGCCTTTGGTTTTTCAGCAAATACACATGGCAGGTATGCGGTATCTATAGAGACAAGTATCAATCATATAGAGGCTTTACATCTTGGTGATTATATCACTGCAGAGGCTACTTTAGATGTGCAAAAAACCAAAGTTGGTTTTAATATCGTTGAGGTAAAAAAAGGTGATGAGCTCGTGGCGCTTTTTAAAGGAGTTGTTTACAGAACGAATAAGAATTGGGAAAAATAACAATACAGACCCTATGGCGGGTTTATTTCCTTGGCTTTTTAAAATGAAATTATGAAACAAGCATATATAATTGATGGTGTAAGAACGCCTATCGGAAATTACAAAGGAACACTAAGTGCTATTCGCACCGATGATTTGGGAGCACATGTCATCAAGGCTTTGGTGTCAAACAACCCGCAAATTCCAAAAGAAGCTTTTGATGATGTGATCATGGGGTGTGCCAATCAAGCTGGAGAAGATAACCGTAATGTAGCTCGCATGAGTTTGCTTTTGGCGGGCTTACCCTTTAGCGTGCCAGGAGAAACCGTGAATAGATTGTGTAGTAGCGGCTTATCTGCTATTATACACGCCAATAGAGCAATAAAAGCAGGTGATGGAGATTTGTTTAGTGCAGGCGGTGTGGAAAACATGACACGAGGCCCATATGTAATGGCAAAACCATCAAGCGCTTATGGGGGTGATAGTAAAATGTATGACTCTACCTTTGGATGGCGTTTTGTAAATCCAAAAATGGCATCAT
>JABHYI010000309.1 GCA_018656255.1 Bacteroidota bacterium | reverse complement strand
TTACTTGACTGAGTTTTTCTTTAGACATCACTCCAGGAAATAATTTCATTTTTCTCTTGTACTTATTGCGCAAATCTTTCAAAAAAACAAGGGTGTATGGTCTATTGCGTTTTTTCATTAAAAAGTCCAGGGAAGACTGCAAATCAATAGGTGCAGAGATGGCAATTCCTGCAACAATTTTATGTGAAATCTCTCTGGGTTCTCCAAGGTATTTTAACAATAAATTTCCTCCCAAGCTAAAACCTATAAGCGCAACTTTTGAGTACTGCTCTTGAGTGAGTGTGTGGTCTATGAGTTCAGATAAGTCTTGGGTGCGCCCACTGTTGTAAGATAGGTACAGGCGGTTTTCCTCGCCGCTGCATCCTCGATGATTCATAGCGGCAACATCCCAACCATCTTTAATTAGAGCCTTGGCTTGTCCTTGCATATACACTCGTTGGGCGTTTCCCTCAAGGCCGTGTAACAATATCGCTACTTTATTGCTTTTAGACCCCTTAGAGTCTTGGTAGCTCCAGTCTACATCTACAAAATCGCCATCGGTGAGCTCTAACCGTTTTCTTACCTGGGCTACAGTAGGAATTGGTCGTAATTTGGCAGAATAAATAGTAGAAAAATGGCCGCTTTTAAAAAGGCCTTTGGCTTTATACCCTGAGCTAATAATTGGCATGAATGCGGTGTTTCTTAATGGGTTTTACACAAGGAGCAAAACTACTAAACTTTTAAGACATCTTAAGGGCGCAATACAATACATTGAAAGTAAATCCCGATTATAAGAAAGGCTATTGGTATCTTTGCCGCTGGAAAAAACCTACAGGTTAAATTAACAGCCTAATTATGTGTTTTGCTCTTTTATGTATATGAAACAACTTATCACTAAATCCATAGGCCTATTTTTAAACGCCGCAGCTATTTTCGCTCCCCTATGGGGTGCAAATTTTGCTTTTAATTTGTTGTGCAAGGTGCGCAGAGCAGGTATTTCAGAAAAAGGAAAAGCATTTTTTGAAAAGGGAACGCAATATACCCTGTTGCTTGAAAAAAATACCGCGGTACTTCACAAATGGGGTAGTGGCCCAAAAAACATTCTTTTCTTACACGGTTGGGAAAGTAATTCTCAGCGTTGGTTACCTTATTACAATATGCTTGAAAAGGAAAAATATACCATCTATGCACTTGATGCTCCAGGGCACGGCATGTCTGGAGGAAACAAGCTCAATGTAGAGGTCTTTAGACAGGCTATTGAGGCCGCTTTAAGCCACATAGGGCCCATAGACACAATAATTGGTCACTCCCTTAGCAATACAGCCATTGGATATTGCTACGCGATGAACCCCTATGTTGATGTCAAAAAATTTATAGTCATGGGAGCGGCCTCAGGAATGGATGCTGTATTTACTTATTTTAAAGAAATTCTTGGGCTCTCAAAACGCTCTGTATCCAATTTAAGTAAAAAGGTAAATACCATTTTTAAAATACCTCATCAGGAAGTTAAGTTAATTTCTTTTTTCGAAAAAGTAACACAGCCCGTGCTTGTTATTCATGATAAAACCGATGCGGTAACTCCTTTTGCGCCTATTGAAAAAGCACTTAAAAAACATCCAAAAATAAACACATATATTACCTGTGGGCTAAAGCATGATTTAAAAGCACAAGAGGTGTACACTAAAGCAATAGCGTTTATTGAAAGCTAGCATAATAATAAAACAACAACAGCATGTATTTAAAAGAGTTTGAAATTAGGTGGAATGATATTGATGCCAATCGGCATTTAGCCAACAGCGCTTATATAAATTTTATGAGCCACACCCGCCTGAGCTATATGCTTGAAAACGGGTTTGGTCAAGCCAACATGGTGGCCAACAACATAGGCCCTGTTGTGTTTTACGAGCATATGTTTTATTTTAAAGAGGTCTTTCCAGGAAAACCAATCACGGTAAGTCTAGCCCTTAAGGGGTTAAGTGAAGATGGCATGTATTTTTCATTTGAGCATAACTTCTTTGACCATACCGGTAAAAACATAGCGCGCTGTGAAATGATGGGCGGATGGATAGATCTAGCCAAACGCAAACTAAGAAGCCTCCCAGAGACCCTTTTTAATAGTCTTAACGGGCTAGAAAAAACTGCAGACTTTTACACCATTACAAAAGAACATACCCGCAAGCATGGGCAGGCTCCTAAAGATTTAAAGTAGCAGCCTAAGCGTTATTATTAGAGCTTTCCGATTTGGTTTTTGGGTTTCTTTCGTGTGACAAGATACACCCCTAAAAAGATGAGCGTGGCCGCAACAACTCTAATTTCGGTGAGTGTGTCTGAGCCCATAAGAACTGCAAATAGTGTTGCAATTAAGGGTTGCAGGTACATAAACACTCCCAAAACAGAGGGGCTTAATTGTTTTAGCGCATAAATGTTAAACAAGTAGGTGAGTACCGTTGTGCCAATCACCACAAAGGCCAGTTGCCCTATTGTTTCATACTCAAGATATAGCCAATCTACACTTACAAACTCCTGGTAACCAATTGGAATGTTTATTATAACGGCAAATAAGAAAAAGAACTTCATAAGCGTAATGGCACCGTACTTTGCTGTAAGTGGTTTTACAATTATTAAATAGGTAGAGTATGAAGCGGCGTTAACCAAAAACAACATATTTCCTAAGGGTATGTTTGGTGCATTAGGCTGTGTTTTTTCGCCAAACAAAATAAGTGCAAGGGCTCCAGCTAGACCTAGGGCAATTCCAACACCTTTAATTAAAGTTATGCGCTCTTTTAAAAACACTCCAGACAACACAAGCAACAAAACAGGTGCGACTGTAATAACAACGCTACTGTTAATAGGAGTGGATAGGCTGAGGCCTTTAAAAAACATAGTCATGTTTAACACCATGCCAAAAAAGGCGCACGCTATTATGCGCATCCAATCTTTGGTTTGTATGGTTTCTTTTTTGTAAAAAAGCCCTAAAACCCAAAAAATAACCCCTGCACCACCTACCCTTAAAAGTATGAACCCATAAGGAGAAATCACAGACGGCATGAGGCCTTTTGCTATGGTATGGTTTACGCCATAAATAAAACTTGCAGCAAAGGCCGCAATAATGGCAAGTAGCCTTGGACTTATCATTTATTTTGAAGTGAAACTTTGGCTTGGGCAACAACTTTTTTGCTGTTTCCGATAAAAATTTGCCCACTATTTACAATAACCGGGCGCTTTAAAAAAGTGTAGTGCTCTAAAATCAAACTCTTATAGTTTTCTTCACTCAGAGCTTGCTCCTTAAGGGCTCTCTCGTTATAAAGTCTAGCGCGTTTACTAAACAGCGCTTGGTAGCTCCCCGAGAGTTCTCTAAGTGCCTCCAATTGTTTTGCGTTTATATGCTGCTCTTTAATATCTTGAAAAACAACCGTGTTAGAAGGCTGAAGTTCTTTGATAATTCTTTTACAAGTGTCGCAGGTAGAAAGATGATATATTTTTTGCATCGCTGGCGGGTTTTTATGTGTTTGTAGGTCTTTAAGTTAGTAGAAGGGTGTCTATTTTATCTTTACAGATTTCAAAATAGACTCTAACTCCAATTGCAAGTCTCTTTTTGAACTTGACGGCGCATAGGTAAACCCCTCTAGTATGAGATACCTGTTATTGGCTGTATCCCTTACGGCATAATTAACAAAAGGGCCTGCCATCCATTGGTTTTTTATTTCCCAGGTTCCTTTGGTTTCAAAAGCAAATTTATTGTTGATGGTTGTTTCTAAAATATAAGGCTGATAGGCTTCTTCTGTAATAAATTTATCACCATCCTCAACGGGCAACTGCTTACTACCAATGGCGTCTCTCATTTTTATAATTTCCCTAAGAGTTGTGCTGTCTTGAGGGATTGTATTTAAAGGGACTTGATAGATTATAATATTAGTGTGTCCAGATTTAAGCTCTTTGCGTATCCAATAAAAATCTGCCTCAGATTTGGCAATATGATACGCGGAGGGAATTTCAAGAGTTAGATCGAAAGCAGAGGGTAAGGAGTCTAGCCTTAGTTTTGATTTTTTAGTGCGTCTTTGCCTTTCTTTAATTTCTGAGCGTTTAAACTCATTTATAATTTTAGGAGTGTTTTCCTTAATTATACTCACCAACTTCTCTTGAGAGGGTGCTGTTATAAAAACACCTGTTTGAGGTTTTGCATATGGGTTTTTTCTAATCACTAGGGTGTCTTTTTCTCCAATAGTAGCATGCAAAAACAATCGAGATGTTTTTACAAAACCGCTAAAAACCTCTGGCGGCAATTGGCTTATAGAGAATAGGGGCTCGTCTTGAGGCAGCCCCGGTGTAGGGGAGGCAAAACTAGCAAGTATCTGGTCGCCAACAACTCCTTCCCAAAGGAGGTTGGGCGTTACAACTTGAAGAGTGTTAATGTTGCCTACAGAGGGTTGTTTGTATTTTATAGTGGTACTTGTTGTGTCCCCGCAAGCAACTAAAGTAATAAACGAAAGAAAGAAAACATAGATGGGTTTCATACAAAATAATTAACTGGTTACTATAAAATTTTAAGCTCCATGCCTGGGTTTAATTTGGCGCTTTTAAGATTGTTTTTCTTTTTAATATCGGCCACACTAACTCCCGGGTATTGCTGTGCTATACTCCACAGGGAATCCCCTTGTTTTACGGTGTATGTTTTGGTGTTTTGCCCCTTGCTTGGTTGCTTTTTTGTGGCAACACTTGGTGTTTTTCTCGGAAATATTACAAGGCGTTTTCCTACTTTTAAATTATTATTTCTAAGGCTATTCCACCTTTTTATCTGGCTTATCCTCACGCCAAATCTAGCAGCAATTTTTCCTAAATAATCTCCACTTTGCACCTTATAATATATTTTTTTGTCTA
>JABHYI010000060.1 GCA_018656255.1 Bacteroidota bacterium | reverse complement strand
TATCATATTGATGGTGCTTGGTGCTGTTGGTATTGGTGCAGGATTTTTGTCTGCTCCAGGATCTACTGCAGAGGTAAAACAAATGATGGCGGCACATGGTGATGATCACGGTGAGGCCTCTAACGAGAGTCACGACACAATCAAAGACAGTCATGGTGATGCTGCTGCTCATGGAGCCTCTCATGACGCTGCAGACGAGCAGAAACACTTAGAGCATACCTTACATCAACTACAAAACAGACCTTGGTCTGCCTTGTATGTTGCTTGTTTCTTTTTCTTTATGATTGCACTTGGAGCATTGGCTTTTTATGCAGTAAATTTTGCTGCTCAGGCCGGTTGGTCTCCAGTACTTTTTAGAGTAATGGAAGCTGTTACTGCCTACCTAGTACCTGGTGGAATCATTATGTTTGTTTTGTTAGGTTTATCAGGATTCCATATCAACCATCTATTTGTATGGGCAGATCCAGAGGTTGTTGCACATGATGTACTTCTTCAAGGTAAAGCTGGTTGGCTCAACGGAACATGGATGCTTATAAGAGCTGCTATATTTTTAGGTGGTTGGATTACTTACCGTCACTTTGCAGTTAAGTTTTCTCGTGCAGGTGATACCGCAAAAGAAAATGACTACAGTAACTTTAAAAAGACCTTCAGAATTTCAGCTGGGTTCTTAGTATTCTTTTTATATACCGAGTCTATGATGTCTTGGGATTGGATTATGAGCTTTGACCCACACTGGTTCTCAACCTTATTTGGTTGGTATGTTCTTGCTGGAATGATGGTGTGTGCTATAACAACAATTGCATTAATTACAATATTTTTAAAATCTCAAGGATATCTTGAAATAGTAAATGACAGTCACATCCATGATTTGGCTAAGTTTATGTTTGGCTTTAGTATTTTCTGGACCTACTTATGGTTCTCTCAATTTATGTTGATTTGGTACGCAAACATACCTGAAGAGGTTACCTATTTCATGACGCGTATTGAAGACTTTAATTTGCCATTCTTTGGTATGTTGGCAATGAACTTTTTATTCCCGCTACTGCTGTTAATGAACAGTGATTACAAACGTGTTAACTGGTTTGTGGTACTAACAGGTATTGTAATACTTGTAGGACATTATATAGATATTTTTGTGATGGTAATGCCTGGAACAGTTGGAAAAAGCTGGTTTATAGGAATACCAGAAATAGGGGCTGTATTATTCTTCCTTGGACTTTTCATTTTTGTTGTTTTCACAGCATTAACAAAAGCGCCTTTAGTGTTGAAAAACAACCCTTTCATGAAAGAAAGTAAAAATTATCATTATTAATTATTTAGAAGACCAATAACGATGACCGCATTTTTAATTGTATTAGTAATTATTCTCTTCGGAATCACTGTATTACAGATGGGTAAGATTTTTGGAATGTCAAAAACCCCGGAACAGTTAGGTGAATCTTCAGAGATTGCTTCAGACAAAGACAACAATATCAACGGATGGTTGATGCTAATGTTTGTGTTTGTTACCTATGCTATATTAATTGTTTCATTTTGGAAATGGGGAGAGGTTTTATTGCCTAAAGCCGCTTCAGAGCATGGACAAGGAATTGACGATTTATGGTTAATTTCTATGGTGCTAATTTTCTTTGTAGGGTTTATTACACTTTGGTTGTTAAGCTATTTTGCTTTCAAATACAGAGGAAATAAAAACAATCGTGCTTTATATTTTGCAGATAATGATAAGTTAGAGTTTATCTGGACCGTGATTCCTGTAATTGTTTTAGCAGGACTTATTATCTATGGTTTATTTACCTGGACAGATATTATGAATGTTAGTGAAGATGATGATCCAATGATTGTTGAGTTGTATGCGTATCAGTTTGATTGGAGAGCTCGTTACAGTGGTGAGGATAATACACTGGGTGAGGCCAATGTTCGTTTAATTGAAGGAGCAAATCAATTGGGTGTAGACACCTCAGATCCTAACGCACAGGATGATGTAGTTGTTAATGAACTTCACTTACCCCTGGGTAGAAAAATATTATTTAAAATGCGTTCTCAGGATGTATTGCACTCTGCGTACATGCCGCACTTTAGAGCGCAAATGAATTGTGTTCCTGGTATGATTACACAATTTGCCTTTACGCCATCTGTAACCACAGAACAAATGAGAATGGATGAAGAGGTTATGGGTAAAGTAAGTAGAATTAATACCATTCGAAGAAAAAATTCTTTAGAATTAGTGGCTAAAGGCGAAGAAGCATTGGAGCCTTACGAGTTTGATTACCTATTGCTTTGCAACAAGATTTGTGGTACCAATCACTACAACATGCAAATGAAAATTATTGTTGAAACTCAAGAAGAGTATGACGCTTGGATTGCACAACAAGCAACCATAGCTACATCCCTAAATAAATAAAAAACGAGCTAAGATATGTCAGCACACGCAGAAGAACACGCAGTAGATGATCACGGGCATCACCACAAAGAGACATTTGTAACTAAATATATTTTTAGTACAGACCATAAAATGATTTCTAAGCAATACCTTATAACAGGTTTGTTTATGGGTATTATTGGTATTGCGATGTCTATTTTGATGAGAATGCAGCTTGCTTGGCCAGAAGAGCCATTTGTAATATTCGAAATGTTACTGGGTAAATGGGCAGAAGGTGGCGTTATGGACCCTAGTGTATATCTTGCACTGGTTACCATTCACGGAACTATCATGGTCTTCTTTGTATTAACCGCCGGTCTTAGTGGTACTTTTAGTAACCTACTTATACCATTGCAAATTGGGGCAAGAGATATGGCATCAGGATTCCTAAACATGGTTTCTTATTGGTTGTTTTTCTTATCAAGTTTAATCATGGTTATGTCATTATTTGTTGAAGCAGGACCTGCTTCTGCAGGTTGGACTATATACCCGCCACTTAGTGCGTTGCCTCAGGCAATTCCAGGTTCTGGTGCTGGTATGACGCTGTGGCTTGTCTCTATGGCAATTTTTATTGCATCTTCTTTGCTTGGGTCTTTAAATTATGTGGTAACGGTTATAAACTTAAGAACAAAAGGAATGCGTATGACGCGTCTTCCTCTTACTATATGGGCGTTCTTTGTAACAGCTATTATTGGTATTGTATCTTTCCCTGTACTTTTATCTGCAGCGCTTATGCTTATTATGGATAGAAGTTTTGGTACTTCTTTCTTCTTGTCAGACATTTTTATTGCCGGAGAGGTATTGCATAACCAAGGAGGGTCACCAGTATTATTTGAACACTTATTTTGGTTCTTAGGTCACCCTGAGGTGTATATTGTTATACTACCTGCCATGGGTATGGTTTCAGAAATATTAGCTACAAATTCTCGTAAGCCAGTGTTTGGTTACAGAGCCATGGTTGCTTCAATTCTAGCCATTGCATTTCTGTCAACCATCGTATGGGGTCACCATATGTTTATCTCTGGTATGAATCCATTTTTAGGATCTGTATTTACTTTTACAACTCTATTAATTGCTATTCCATCTGCGGTAAAATCTTTTAACTGGATTACAACTCTTTGGAGGGGGAACTTGCAGATGAATCCAGCCATGTTGTTTTCTATTGGTTTTGTGTCAACATTTATCACTGGAGGATTAACGGGTATTATCTTAGGAGATAGTGCACTAGATATTAATGTTCATGACACGTATTTTGTAGTAGCTCACTTTCATTTAGTGATGGGTATATCTGCATTGTATGGTTTATTTGCTGGTGTGTACCACTGGTTCCCAAAAATGTTTGAGGGACGCATGCTGAATAAAAACTTAGGCTTTGTTCATTTCTGGATTACTGTTATTGGCGCATATGGAGTATTCTTCCCAATGCACTTTATAGGTATGGCAGGACTACCTAGACGTTACTATACAAACACTGCTTTTCCATATTTTGATGATCTAGCAGATGTAAATGTTGTGATAACCATTTTTGCTATTATAACCGCAGGAGCACAAATAGTGTTTTTATACAATTTCATTCACTCTATGTATTATGGAAAGAAAGGGCCTAAAAACCCATGGAATTCCACAACACTAGAATGGACCGCTGAGGTAAAACACATTCATGGTAACTGGGATGGACCTCTTCCAGAGGTACATCGTTGGGCTTATGATTATAGTAAGCCAAATATCGATGATACAGATTACATGATTCCTGGTCAAGATTTTATCCCACAAGATGTTCCAATGATGGAAAACGAAGAAGAGTTGCATCATTAAATAATAGTCTAAAAAAAAGCCCTTTCTGTTTAGAAAGGGCTTTTTTTTGGACTATAAAGAGGTTAAAACCTTTACGGGCCTTATGCAGAATTTCTACTTGCATTAATATTTCCGAATAAAGAGCGCATCACCAACTTCTGGTAAATAGCAATTTTAGCGACATCTTTAACAGGCTCTTTCTCTAGCTCCTGAATTTTCTTTAATGCAAATTGCTGTATGGTTAACAAGGGCAACACAATAGACTCTCTAACGGCAATAGAGGCTTTTCCTGCAGGCTCATCTTCCATAAGTTGCGAATATCCAGTGAGTTTTAAAAGAAGACGTTTTGAGGTCTTGTATTCTGAGTAAATAATATTCCAAAACTCCCCGTACTGATCATCTTCGCTCATGTATTTTGTGAGCCCTAAGAATGATTTTGTCAAAGACATCATACTGTTTTCTATAAGTGTTTTAAAGAACTCAGAGGTGTTAAACAAATGCTGTACTTTTTCAAATTCATTACTATCTTCATAATGTTTCAAAGCAGTTCCAACACCAAAGAACCCAGGAACATTTTGCTTTAATTGACTCCATGAACCTACAAACGGAATAGCCCTTAAATCTTCAAAGACTAGACCTTCTGCTTTTCCGCGTTTAGAAGGGCGGCTTCCTATATTTGTTTTAGCATAATATTTTAAGGTACTCATGTGCTCTAAATAGGGTATAAATTTAGGATGCGATTTAAAACTTGAATATGCTTTATAGCTTCGTTGGGCCAAATCTGTCATGACCTCTGTATTTGCTTTGGTCATGTTCAACTCTTTATCAAGCAAGCTATTGCTAATACCTGAGGTGATTAATTGTTCTAAGTTGTATTGTGATGATTCTAAGGTTCCGAAATTTGAAGAAATGGTTTGCCCTTGAATGGTTAATTGCACTTCCTTATCTTCAATTGTTGGTCCTAAAGAGGCGTAAAAATTATGGGTTTTTCCACCACCACGCGCTGGGGGTCCTCCACGACCATCAAAGAAAATAACGGTAATACCGTATTGTCTTGATATTCTAGTTAGGTTTTCTTTTGCTTTATAGATGGCCCAATTTGCCATTAAATACCCACCATCTTTTGTGCCATCGCTAAACCCTAACATGATGGTTTGTTTGTTTGCTCTAGTTTTTAAATGTGCAGCATAGTAAGGGTTTGTATACAACTCCTCCATGACCTTTGGCGCATTTTCTAAATCTGTAATGGTTTCAAATAATGGCCCAATATCAACAGTTAGAGCGTCATCAAATGCAACGATTTTTAACATTGCAAAGAGTTGCATGACATGCAGGGTGCTTTGATTATTACTTATGATATATCTGTTTGCAGCGGCCTGCCCATTTGTTGATTGAATGGTTTTTATTGCCTTCATTGTATGTAAGGCCTTTAGCGTTTCTTCATCTTTAATTAAAGATAAGTCAACCTTTCCCTGCACCTTAGAGAGTACTTGTATTTGTTGGTCTTCTTGTAAATCAAAGTAGTTCTCTGGAAATATAGTGCTACCACTTTCTATTAAGGCGGTAACTAATGTATTGAAAAATTGAGCATGTTTACGGCTATCTTGCCTAATATCAAGATTTGCAAAATGAAAACCAAAAAGATGAACTTTATTTAACAAACTGTTTATTTGAGAGACATACAGCGATTGATGCTGGTCAATAATAAGCTGTTTTATTTCTTTTAATTCTAGGGTAAAAGAATCTAGGGTAAGAGAAGATTTTTGATGTGTGATACTGTTATAAAGTTCTGTTTCTAGTTTAATGATACGCTGCTCTACACCACTAAAGGTTAGCTTTCTTCTTAATCCTCTAATATCTCTGTGGTAGTTTTTAATGATTGTTTCACGCAATCTAGCGGCAACTTTTAAGGTAATTTCTGGAGTAACAAATGGATTCCCGTCTCTGTCTCCGCCGGGCCAAAAACCTATATTAATGATGTCATTTTCTATGTGTTTTCCATCAAAAATGTTTTGCTGTATGTAGTCATAGATTGTTCCGAAGGATTTATAAAATACATTCTCTAAATACCAAATTAGACTTACAGCTTCATCGTAGGGAGTAGGTTTTTTATGTTTGAAAAAAGGGGTTTTACCTAATTGTGCTAATAGTTCATTAATGCGAAGCAAATCATTTTCACGGATGGCCTGAGTTAAATCTGTAATAATTCCTAATACTGCACCGGGGTAAAACTGAGTTGGGTGGGCTGTAAGAACAATACGCACTTTAAATTCTTCAAGATATTTTTTTAGGGTTTCTAGTTTCTTTTCAGCAGTTGCACTTTCCTTTAAAGAACGCAATGTGCCAATACCATCCATATTATTTACAATAGGAAAACTTGCATCTTCAATGGCGTCAAACAAAACCACTTGCCGTTCTATGTATTGTATAAACCTGAACAGTAAATTAATCTGGCTCTCTTTAGAGCGTCTATCTTGATATTTTTTAAAAAATGTCTCAACAATGGTAGTTGGGTCTTGCTCTTTTTCAAAACCTTTCTGGCAGGTTTCATGAAAAAGAGGCAAAAGCGCTCCGGTTTTAGTAATGGTATCAAAGGGCAGGGTCATAAATATACTGTTGTATATTTGATATTTTGACAATACATTTTGATTAAATCGGGTAAGTTTTGGTTGTGTAGGCATTATGGTTTTATTGAAAATCTTAAAAAAATGATTTGTAAAAATATGCATTATAAAACGAATACTGATAGCCTTTAATTACTTGTTGTAGTTTCTTTAAATCATTTTGTTTATATCTTAGTTTTATAGGCTTCTCTTTGTAATGAATCCCTTTGTATATTTGTTATATGAACGAACATCTGGATCCATCTCAAGAGCACTTAACACCAAAAGATACAGAAATCGAAAAGAGGTTAAGACCCCTAAGTTTTGATGACTTTACAGGGCAAGACAAAGCCTTAGAAAACTTGCAGGTATTTGTTCAAGCTGCCAATCAAAGAGACGAAGCCCTAGACCACACACTTTTTCATGGACCACCAGGATTGGGTAAAACCACCCTGGCACATATCCTTGCAAATGAGCTAGAAGTAGGGATAAAAGTTACTTCTGGTCCTGTTTTGGACAAGCCTGGAGATTTAGCAGGACTGCTCACAAATCTTGAGGAGCGTGATGTGTTGTTTATTGATGAGATTCATAGATTAAGCCCCATAGTTGAGGAGTATTTATACTCTGCTATGGAAGATTACAAGATTGACATCATGATAGAATCTGGGCCTAATGCTCGTTCTGTTCAAATACATTTAGCCCCATTTACACTTGTGGGCGCTACAACACGTTCTGGACTTTTAACCGCTCCTATGAGAGCTCGTTTTGGGATCACATCTAGATTACAATATTATACCACAGAACTTTTAACAACCATTGTGCAGCGAAGTGCTAGTATTTTGGAAGTTCCTATTTCTATGGAAGCTGCTATAGAAATTG
>JABHYI010000306.1 GCA_018656255.1 Bacteroidota bacterium | reverse complement strand
GGAAAAGCATATATTTTTATTGAAGGCGGTGTCGAATTCTCAGTCTTTGCCGATGGGCAGTTTGATTTTGTATACCTAGCCACCCAACAAAGTACAAAGCTCTCTTTTAACACCCCTAGTGTATTTCTAAGTTTTAATGCAGGGCAAGATTATGAGACATACCTTCAGTATGACGATTATGGAGCCATAATACAAATAGAAGATGTACCGGTGTATTATGACGTGTATGGTAGAATAATTCAAGCTGGTGAGGTTGAGATTAGCTACAGAAACAGAGCTATCTCTCGCATTGGAGGCCTACATATCTATTACAACAGCTATGGAGATTATGACTATTATACAGGTTATATAAATTCTTACAATAGATTTTATACCTACCGCCCATGGCATGGGTACTATCTAAGACCAATGTATAACAACTGTATTGTATGGAATATACCCTACAGAAGGTTTTATTCACCTATACGCTATAGTTATTATAATCATCTAAGGTATTACAACAATAGAGCTACCAACAACTATACAAATGCTAGAAGAGAGTTTATTTCTCCGGGAAGTAGAATTCATTATAGAAATGGTAGAACCGCTTTAAATACCGGTTATAAAAGAGGTAGAAAAAACACCATGATTACTGGTCATGGTAGAACACCTTTTATGACTAGGGCAACTAGAACTAGCACAAATACCTCTAGAACTGCTGCCCGTACTAGAAATAGAACGGTACCCAAAAACTCTAATACTAGAAGCATTAATACCCAATCTAGAAATAGAACAGCTATTGTAAGCCAGACAAGTAGTCCTAGAATAGTTCAAACCACCCCTAGAAAAAGGCCTTCGATACGTTCTAATTCAGCACGTACATCAACAAGAAGAAATACCAATGTAAATAGGACCTCACGTAACACAAAAGTGGTTAGAACTCCCACTAAAAGACGTGGATTAAATTAAGTTTGATTAGTTTGTTTGTTTGATACCCTTTGATTTATTTATATATTTCAGAGGGTATTTTTTATGAAGCTGTAATTACAGATTTAATAACTCCTGCTAGTTTCTTTGTAAGAGCTTTTCTAGTAAACAACTCTATGTTTTTAGAGTTAATAAAAAGTGCCTCTTTCTTGTAAGCGTTGTAATAGAAAAGTATTTGTTTTTTTAAAACATCTTTTTGATGTGCAGACACATAAACTCCACTTGCAGTTGTGTTAATAATACCTTCTATATCACTCCCCTTGGGGCCAATAGCAATAATTGGGCGAGCTGCCTGCAAGTATTCAAACAATTTGCCTGGAATAATGGCTTTTGTATCTTCACTATCTTGTTCGAGTAAAAGCAATACTTGCGCCTTATGCTGCAAAACGACAGCTTCTTTATGGGATACGTACCCTTTAATGGTTGTATTGTTTGTTAAACCAGCTAGGGCTATACCAGAGAGTACCTCATCACTAACTACTCCGGTTAAACAAATTTCTAGATCTTGGGCAAAAATAGAATCTTCTTTTGCTATTTGAGAAAGTACCTCCCAAAGGTAAGTTGGGTTTCTGTGCGTTAAAAGAGAACCAATATGGGCTATAGTGAACTTAGTATCAAGAACAGGTGTATCAATAATTGTAGGTTCAAAACCATTGGTGATAACCGTTATGGGTTTTGTAGTGAGCAAGGAAAATTCTTTTGCTGTAGATGGGCTGGTCACCAAAATATGATTTGCCGAGTTTAATACCAAAGACTCTAAGGCTTTATGTTTAGCCTCTGAGGCTTTTGTGAGTAGCAATGATTTGTGATAATGAATCGTAGTCCAGGGGTCTCTAAAATCTGCAATCCAGGGCAGGTGTACCTGTTTTTGTAATTCCATGCCAATTAAATGCAAACTATGAGGAGGACCAGAAGAAATAATACAATCTACAGGATTAGCTTTTAGATATTGTTTTAAAAAAACTACAGATGGTGTTACCCACCCTACTCTTGCATCTGGTATAAAATAATTGCCACGAACATACAATAGTAGTTTTTCTAGAGCAGAAGGTTTCTTGTTTGAAATGATACCACTGCTAATTTGTTGTGTCTTTTTTTTGGAGAAAATAGCAGCAAATTTATACGGCTCCTTTATAGGACGCTTTAGCACAGTTATCTCTTTTGGTATTTGCGCAACCAAATCTTGATCTACAATAGGATAATTTGGATTTTGCGGGACATATACAACAGGGTCTATGTCAAAACTTTTTAAATGGCTAACAAATTTTAACCAACGCTGCACCCCTGGACCGCCCGCAGGTGGCCAATAATAGCATATAATCAGCGCTTTTTTCATTGGTTTATAAAGTTGTTAGTTGTCGCTTTCTATAGGTATAACCCAAAGATATTATAATAAATAGCAAGAGTAACACACTACTGAATAAAGCAATAGTGCTTCCGGTTTTGACTACTGAAGGTTCAAATTTAAATTCAATTTTTGAATATCCTGCCGGAATTTTTAATGCCCTTAATAAATAGTTTACACGTATGTGAGTAGTTGCTTTGCCATCTATATATGCGTTCCATCCTTTTGGATAATACACCTCACTGAAAACTGCTAGCTGCTCAGAGGTAGAAGCTGTTTCATACACCAAATGATTTGGCTTGTGGGATATTAAATCTATGGTTGCTGTGGAGTCTCGCTGGATATCTGCAATAGGCAAGTAAGGTAAAAACTCTTTATGGACAATGGCTGTTTTCTTAGTATTAATACTATCTAATTGGGTGATTTCTGCATCTGCACTCTCTACCACCAAGAGGTTTTCAACAAACCAAGCATTGCCATTTGTATAGGGGTTACGCTGGCCTATAACAGCTCCGTTTTTACTTCTTGTTAAAATAAAACGAACATTTAGCATGTTTAACATACTTATATCACCCTGGCTAATATAGAAATCTGCAATATCTTGCATTCTTCTTGGTTTAGCTGCATGGTATCCACCTATAGAGCTATTGGTATAACTTACCTCTGCGCTATTAAAAGCATTATTAGCGGCATCATACACTCTATATCTACCTGTTTCTTTCTCTAATTGTAGGGTTGCTGCCGTTTTTTGAAACGGCTGCTCCATGACACGTCTATTTACAAAGTCTGCACTGTTAACATATCGCCTGTCTACCCCTACCAAGTCAAAAACTACAAGGGCTGTTAATACTGCAACTGTAAGAGTTTGTTTGAATTTTTTGGTACTATATAGCCATAGTGTGAATGCAGCCAATACAACAAAAACTAAACTACGCAGAGAGTCATTTACAAGCAGAGTGGTTCTATCCTCTCTAATGGCATCCATAAAAGGAGCTCCCATTGCCTCTATGATATCTCCATCATAAGGACTCACAAAACTAAATAGTGCATTTTTAAATAAAATGAATACAACTAGTAATCCTCCAATAATAGAGGTTGTGTATAGTAAACTGGTTTTCTTTTTTTGCAAAGAGGTAGTGCTTTTAAAAAAGTGATGTAAGCCTAATACAGCCATAATTGGCAAGACCAATTCTATGATAACCTGTATAGAAGATACTGCTCTAAATTTGTTATACAGTGGCACGTAATCAATAAAAAAGTCTGTGAGGATGCTAAAGTTTTTACCCCAAGACAATAATAAACTCAAAACAAAACCAGAAAGTAGCCACCATTTTACGCGGCCTTGGATTAAAAACAGCCCAAGAGTGGCCAGAAATACAATAACAGCTCCAACATAAGCTGGCGCTGCAACAATTGGTTGATCTCCCCAATACAGTGGTATTTGGTATAAGGTGTCTTTAGCTTGCTGTGGTGATGCTCCCATTTTTAAAAGTGCATCCTGGGTAGCAGAATTTTCTGGGAAAGGCTCGCTAGAACCACCGCCCATAAAACGAGGAACAAGCAGGTTAAAGGTCTCTAGTTTTCCGTAGCTATATGTCGTGATATAATCATAATCAAGGCCGTCTGTATCTAGTTTTGGTGATGTATCTGGATTGATGGTTAAATCACTAGGGCCTCTGGTTGAAGTATCTGCATACTCCTTGGTAGCCAACAAATTGGTAGCATTTAACCCCAAAGACAACATAACACCAAGTACCATAATACCCACAGATGTAAAGTAATGAGTTAGGGTTTTGGATTTAATGGCTTCTATTAAATATGAAACCCCAAGGCATAGTACAAGAAGTAGCAAATAGTAGGTCATCTGTATATGGTTTGCTGTAGGCTCCAAAGCCATAGCTACTGTAGTGAGCAGAAACCCCCATACATACCTTTTTCTAAAGGTGAGTATAATACCGCTTAATACCAGTGGCATATAAGCAATAGCATGCGCTTTGGCATTATGCCCTACCCCTAGAATAATAATTAAATAGGTAGAGAAACCAAAAGCAAGCGCTCCTAAAAAGGCAATTTTATAATCTAATTTTAACACCAGAAACAAAATGTAAATTCCTATAAAGTATAAAAAAAGGTAATCTGCAGGTCTTGGTAAAAATCGCAGGGTTTCATCTAATGTTTTAATGTAATTATGAGGATACCGAGCTCCTAACTGATAGGTAGGCATACCACCAAAGGCACTGTCTGTCCAGTAGGTTTCTGCATCATTAATTTTTCTGAAATCTCTAAGTTCTTTGGCCATTGCATTGTGCTGCACGATATCGCTTTGATATATCGTTTTACCACTCAATACAGGACTAAAGTAGGATACTGAGGCAATCATTAGTAGAATAATGACCACCAAATGCGGCACTACTTTTTTAAAAGAAAATTGCATAAATAAAAGTTGATTATTAAAAACCGAAAATTAGCGAAAAATATGAAGAACTAAGCCGTCAATTGTTAAAAAACAAATACACCTATTCTATTTCTTCATAATCTACATACTGCCCAACAGTTTTTGATGCTTTTTTGGTGTTAGGTACTTTATCGATGGTAATCTCGCCCTCTTTTTTTTGAGAGGTATTTGGAGCAGTTGTGTTTGAAAAATCTGCGCCAAAGCGGGCTGCCAGTTTTTTTGAAAAGTATTTCATAATATAGGGTGCTGCGAGTTTTAAAATAATTTTTAACCCGTAGTACACTAAGAGGATAATTGATATCGTTTTAAACAATGTAATCATATCATTATAATAAGATTCAAAAATACAAATAGTGCTACAAAAACCCAGCACAAGGGTATTAAATAAATGATAAATCTTATATCTTTGGTATTAAACAAAGCCTATGAAATCTGTTTCTTTTTTTATTACCATCCTTACCTTATCATGCTATTTTACAGCATCTGGACAGTATACAGAAACAATCAACAACAACAGGCCAGGAGGCTCACAAGGAGCTTTTTCTGTGGGTACAAACGTATTACAGTTTGAAACTGGATTTGGTATAGGCCAAGAAAACCCCTCCTTATTACAAACCCAGGCCGATGCATTTGCTGTAGACTACAGTGCGCGTTTTGGATTTTGGAAAGAAGAACTAGAGGTAATTTTAACAGGAGAGTTTCAATCAAACAACATAACAGATACGCGCGGAGCCACGAGCTCACAGTATGCGCAGCGTAATTTTAGAAGCAATACCCTTGGGATGAAATACCTAGTGTATGATCCTTATATAAAGCGAGATTTAAAAGGGCCTAATTTAATGAGTTGGAAGGCTAATAACAGATTTAGTTGGGAGGAGTTAATACCTGCAATATCTGTATACGGAGGCGCTAATTTTGATAGCTCTAGTAACCCATTCACACCAGAAGATCCATTTTCCATAAGCCCAAAGGTTTCCATTCAAACACAAAACAACTTTAGAAGTGGCTTTGTACTGGTCACAAACATTATTGCAGACAGATTTACTACGCAAACTCCAACCTATGGATATATTGTAACTTTAACCTACTGCCTCTCTGACTGGTTCTCATTATTTGCAGAAAAACAAGGCTTTGATAGTGATTTTTATGCAGACAACATCGTGCGCTTTGGCGCAGCAGCGCTGATCACCGCTGACTGGCAAGTAGACGCCTCTTTTTTATATAGCCTAAAAGACACCCCTTCCAGAACCTACGGGCGCATTGGAGTTTCGTATAGGTTTGATTTTCATGACCAGGATGAGTTTCTCGAAGAAAAAGGAAAAGCTGGCCGAGAAAAGAAAAAGGTAGAAAGAGAAAAAGCCAAGAAAGAGAAAAAGAAAAAAAAGAATTACTTTGAAGTTGATGACGGTGATGGCGGCCTTAAAAGACCGTGAAATATGTGAATGAATATTGATATATGATTACAATACAAGAAGTTACTACCAACAAACAACTAGTGCAATTTGTAAAGTTTCCTTTTAAACTTTATAAAGAATGTCCTTACTGGGTTCCTCCCTTGACTAATGATGAGTTGGAAACTTTAGATAAAGCAAAAAACCCTGTATTTAACAATGCAGAGGCTAGTTACTTTCTTGCCTACAAACAAGGAACTATTGTTGGACGTATTGCCGTTATTTTAAACCACATAGAAATTAATGAAATTGGCAAAAAGAAAGTTCGTTTTGGCTGGTTAGACATGGTAGACGATATAAACGTTACCAAAGCCTTACTTACCAAAGCCTATGAAATTGGAGCCAAAAACAACTTAGCGTATGTCGAGGGGCCTGTTGGATTCAGCAACATGGAAAAAGCAGGTATTTTAACCAGTGGTTTTGAGGAGTTAAACACAATGATTACTTGGTACCAATACCCCTATTACGCTGCTCATTTTGAGCAATTAGGCTATGAAAAACAAGCAACTTGGGTAGAATTTAAATTAACCATCCCACCAGTGCTTATAGAGAGAGTGGAGCGGTTTTCTAGCATTATTAAAAAACGGTACAACCTTTCTGTAATTGATTTTAAAAGCAAGAAAGATATTATTCCGTACGTGGATCAAATGTTTGAACTGCTTAACAAGACCTATAACAACCTTCAAACATTTGTACCCATACAGCAATATCAAATCGATTATTACAAAGAAAAGTATTTCAGTTTCATACAGCCAGATTATATTGCCTGTGTACAAGTTAAAGAAGGAAAACTTATCGCATTTTCGATTGTTATGCCCTCTTATAGTGAAGCATTAAAAAAGGCGAATGGTTCTCTTCTACCATTTGGTTGGTATCACTTATTGCAGGCGCAAAGAAAAAACAATCGCGCTTCTTTATATCTAATTGGTATTGATCCAGAGTATCAAGGCAAGGGAGTAACTGCTATTATCTTTGAAGAGGTACAACTTCTTTTTAATGCAAAAGGTATAGATAAGGTAGAAACCAACCCAGAGTTAATAGAAAATACAGCCATACAACAAATGTGGAAAGACTATAAACCACTGCAGCACAAAGAGCGTAGCACTTTTAAAAAGATGCTATAACATAAAAAACCACCGTTTACCGGTGGTTTTTTTATGTATAAATTTAGAAAAAACTATTCTCCAAAAGCAGCAGCAACAGCGGCTGACAACCTTTTGTAGGTTCCGTTTTCTAGACGCTGTCTAATACCTGAAAAGGCATCGAGAGTTATCTCTATATCCTCCATGGTATGAGTTGCCGTAGGTATCATACGCAGTAAAATCAAACCTTTAGGAATTACAGGGTATACCACAATAGAGGTGAATACACCGTAATTTTCACGTAAATCTTTCACTAACGCCATTGCCTCAGGAACAGACCCTTTAAGGTATACTGGAGTTACACAACTTTGAGTAGTTCCTATATCAAAACCTCTCTCTTTTAAACCTCCTTGCAAAGCATGTACGTTTTCCCAAAGCTTGTCTTTGTACTGAGTACTTTCGCGCATCATATCTAGACGTTTTAAAGCGCCTACTACTAGTTGCATTTGTAAAGACTTGGCAAACATTTGAGACCTAAGATTGTATTTTAGGTAATCCATTATTTCTTGGTCTGCGGCAATGAATGCTCCAGTACTAGCCATAGACTTAGCAAATGTGGCAAAATATACGTCTATATCGTCTTGTACTCCTTGCTCCTGACCTGCTCCAGCACCTGTTTTACCAAGTGTACCAAAACCGTGTGCGTCATCTACAAATAGTCTAAAGTTGTATTTTTTCTTGAGGGCAACAATCTCTTTTAATTTTCCTTGTTCTCCGCGCATTCCAAAAACACCTTCAGAGATTAATAAAATCCCTCCACCTGTTTTTTCTGCCATTTTAGTGGCACGCGTCAAGTTTTTCTCGATACTTTCTAAATCATTGTGCTTATAGGTGAAACGCTGTCCCATATGAAGGCGTACACCATCTATAATACAAGCATGCGCATCAACATCATACACAATTACATCGTCCTTTGATACCAATGCATCAATGGTAGATACCATTCCTTGGTATCCAAAATTTAATAAATAAGCGGCCTGTTTATCTACAAAGGCAGCCAATTCTTTTTCAAGTTGTTCGTGCAAATCTGTATGTCCACTCATCATTCTTGCTCCCATAGGGTATGCAGAACCGTAGGCAGCAGCAGCCTGAGCATCTACCTCACGCACTTCTGGGTGGTTTGCCAGGCCTAAGTAATCGTTTACACTCCAAGTAATAACTTCTTTACCGTTAAATTTCATACGGTTAGAAATAGGACCTTCCAATTTTGGAAATACAAAATACCCTTCTGCAACTTCTGCCCACTTTCCTAGAGGTCCTTTATCTTTGTAAATCTTATCAAATAAATCTTTCATTACTATATGTTGGTTTCAAAATACACAGCAAAACTAGGCAATTTTATTCTCTTTGCATAGTTAAACTTTTGTTGGAATTGCAAAATTTGTAAACAAATGGTAAACAAATACAATCACTAATAAATAAAGAAATACTTCAGGAAGATGTGTTTTAAAAAAGGAAGGTTTATTAAATAGAAAAACTGTAACACGGATATGTTACAGTTTTTAATGAGTTTAACGGTTGTTCTATTTTGTTTTGGAAGTAGCTGTTACCTCTTGGTCTTGGCTGTCTAGAAAACCTTGTTCTTGCATCCAATTGTCACTGTATATTTTACTCATGTATCTTGATCCATGATCTGGAAATACAACAACAATGGTACTGCTAGTATCAAAAATACCTTCCTGGTCTAATTGCTTTAGCCCTTGCATTGCAGCGCCACTAGTATATCCAACAAAAAGTCCTTCTGTTGTGGCAAGTTCTCGGGCTGTTAGGGCACTACTTTGATCTGTAACTTTTACAAAACGATCTATACTATCAAAATCTGTAGCTGTCGGGATTAGATTTTTACCCAGACCTTCTATTCTGTAAGGGTAAATTTCATCACGATCTAAGGCGCCAGTTTCATGGTACTTTTTTAAGACAGAGCCATAGGCATCAATACCTATAACTTGAACCTGCGAGTTTTTTTCTTTCAAATAACGAGCAATCCCAGAGATGGTTCCACCGGTTCCACTACAGGCTACCAAATGTGTTATTTGACCATTTGTTTGCTCCCAAATTTCTTTACCTGTTGAGTGGTAATGCGCTTCTATATTTAACGTGTTAAAGTACTGATTTATATATACAGAATTAGGCGTGTTTTTGTGTATGGTTTTGGCAACTTCATAATAAGATCTAGGATCATCTGCACTAACATGGGCAGGACAAACATGTACCTGCGCGCCCATGGTACGAAGCATGTCTATTTTATCTTTAGAAGATTTTGAACTCACAGCCAAGATACATTTGTATCCTTTAATGATACTCACCATTGCAATACTAAAACCAGTGTTACCACTAGTGGTTTCAACAATGGTATCTCCAGGTTTTAAAATTCCTTTTTTCTCTGCCTGCTCAATGATATATAAAGCGATTCTATCTTTAGAGGAGTGTCCAGGATTAAAGGCTTCTACTTTAGCGTAGAAATTACCCTTAAAACCAGCCGTTATCTTATTAAGCTCAATAAGCGGCGTGTTACCAATAAGTTCTAGAATATTTTTATGTGCTTTAATTTGTTTTGTCATAGAGGAATTTCATTGCAAAGCCATTGTTTTTTGACCCTTTATAAAACGTTACAAAGATACATAAATATAATTATTTGCTTATTTGCTCTAAATCAAGCAGGAAGGCATAATCTTTAGCGACCTCTTTTAAAGCCTCAAAACGTCCAGAGGCTCCACCGTGTCCAGCGTCCATATTAACATCTAAAAACAGTACATTATCATCTGTTTTTAATTCTCTTAGACGCGCCACCCATTTG
>JABHYI010000305.1 GCA_018656255.1 Bacteroidota bacterium | reverse complement strand
TTCTTAGATGCCAAATAATTGACGGGATATCCCAGGTGGTTTGATGATTAGATACAATTACTAAAGGTACATTTTTTGGAATTTCTTCTTCAATAGTAAAACTAAAACGAGTGCCCAACAGATTTAAAAACCGCATCAAAAACCAGTTTAAAAGATCTACAACGTTTTTATGACCCTGATACCCGAAAAAGTTAAACCCCACCCATTGGAAAAAATGAAACACTACTGCAGCGCATGCAAAACACAGGTAAAACAAAATACTAAAAGGATAGCTGATGATTTTTAACAAGAGTGTTTGGTTTTATTATTTTGTTGAAGGTATAAAAATAAAAAATTCCGCACACTAAAAAATAGTGAACGGAATTTTAATAGGAAGTTTTTTATAGACTAACAGTGCTCGTTAAAAGCTCCTTTTAGGTTTTCTGCAATCATGTCTGCATGGCGCCCCTCGATGTGATGACGCTCTAACATATGAACAAGCTCCCCGTTTTTAAATAATGCCATAGAGGGAGAACTTGGAGGAAATGGCACCATTTGCGCGCGTGCTGCATCTACTGCATCACGATCAACTCCTGCAAATACGGTTACTAAGTGGTCTGGTTTGCTGTCATTTTGTAAAGACATGCGAGCCCCTGGGCGAGCATTTGCAGCAGCACAACCACAAACAGAGTTTACCACCACAAGGGTAGTTCCTTCTTTGCTTAATGCATCTGTAACGTTTTGTTGTGTATGTAATTCTGTAAACCCAATGCTGGTAAGTTCTTCACGCATAGGTTTTACTAATTCTGGTGGGTACATAATTTTTAATATTTAATTTGTTTATTGAGGCACAAAGATACTCAATAACTTCGTTAAAATTTGCTAAAATTTCTTGCACCTCAAGAATTTCAATTCCATATTATGTAACAATTTAGCGTATTGCTTTACTTATATTTGTATCATAATTAATTATATATGTTTAGCATTTTTGGAGCAGTAGTTGGGTGGAGTATTTATAGGTTTCCGGGAGCAATTGCGGGCTATTTCATAGGATCTTTTATTGACCAGTACAATGGCAAGAGAAAAAATTTTGATGGACAGCGAGATGTTTTTAGAGATTTGTTTGATCAACAACGTGGTAAAACAGTAAACCCTGCAGATTTTGAAATTAACCTTTTATCCCTGGCATCATTTGTTATCAAAGCAGATGGCACCGTGAGCCAAAGTGAGTTAGACTATGTGCGCCGGTACTTTGTTCAGGCCTACGGAAAAGATAGGGCTAATGCCACCTTTAAAGTGTTTAACGATGTCATAAAAAAAAGCGACATATCTGCCAAGGGTATTGCCAGTGATATTCGCTCTAAAACGCGGTATGAATCTAGATTGCAGATTTTGCATTTTTTGTTTAGCATTGCCAATGCTGACGGAACTGTAACCACCAGTGAGGTTAATATGATCAATCAAATTGCAGGATATCTTTCTATACAATCTGCAGATTTTCATAGCATAAAAGCAATGTTTTTTAAGAACCCAGATAGGGCCTATAAAATCTTAGAAATAGACAAAACAGCTACCGTTGCTGAAATTAAAAAAGCCTACCGTACCATGGCTAAAAAGTACCATCCAGACAAACTAATAGACATGGATGAAGCCTATAAAAAAGGCGCCGAACAGAAGTTTAGAGAAGTTCAAGAATCTTACGAAAGCCTTCAAAAAGAGCGCGGATTTTAATACCTGGATTGTTTAAGTGTTGGTGTTGAGCGTGTTATTTTTTAGCCTAGACTAAAAAATAGTTGAGGTGTATTGAAAAAATAATTTTACCTTTGCCTTATGTATTCATTAGCAGAAGAAAATTATATTAAGACCATTTTTCATTTACAACAAACCAAAAGCGGTGCGGTAAGCACAAATGCTATTGCAGATAGTATGGACACCAAGGCCTCTTCTGCAACAGACATGGTGCAAAAATTAGCCGATAAAAAAGTGCTCTCTTATGTTAAATATAAGGGCGCTCAGCTTACCGAAAAAGGAAAAAAAATAGCCACCAGAATTGTTAGAAAGCATCGTTTGTGGGAAGTTTTTCTTGTAGACAAACTCGGTTTTCATTGGGATGAAGTTCATGAAATTGCAGAACAATTAGAGCACATTCATTCTACAGAGCTCATCAAACGATTAGATACATTTTTAGGTAGTCCAGCCTTTGATCCTCACGGAGATCCTATTCCAGATGAGCACGGAAATTTCATAAAAACAGAAAAAAAGTTACTTTCTCAATTAAACAAAAGCCAGTCTGGCGTTTGTGTGGGTGTAAAAGAATCTAGCCCAGAATATTTGCAATACCTAGACAAAAAGAAGATAAGTATTGGTACTAAGATTAATGTATTAGGAAAAGAGTTTTTTGACGGATCGATGGTTATTGAAGTAGGGAGAGATCAATTTTTTGTTTCTAAAAAAATCGCAGACAATTTATATGTACAAACAACATAATTATTACAATAATATTTCAGAAACAATGAAAAAAATAGGACTACAACTTTTAATGACATTGCTTAGCTTGCCATTATTAGCGCAGGAAGAAAGACCTGAGTTAATTACAGACAGACCAGATGCTACAGAGGCGCCGAGTGTTGTACCAAAGGGAGCTTTACAAATAGAGACAGGCGCTTTGTTTACTTCTTTTGAAGAGGATGTTTTGAAAACCCAAACCCTAACATATAACACCACACTGCTAAGGTTTGGTGTATTAGATAATCTAGAACTTAGGCTAGGTTGGAATGTTGTTGAACAAAGCAATAAAGTTACCGACGTTGCCCCGGCTGTCATAGAAAACGGATTATCTCCTTTGCTATTGGGGGTGAAAGTAAACATTGCCCAAGAAAAAGGATGGTTACCCACCATTGGCCTTATTGGTCATCTTTTTTTACCATTTACCGCAAGCGAATATTTTAAACCACAATACACAAGTGTTGATTTTAGATTTGCCTTTGACCACACGCTTTCAGACAGCTCTAGTATTGCATATAACTTAGGCGCGCAGTGGGAGGCAGATAGCCCTGGAGCGGCCTATATTTATACCCTTGCATACGGTTATAGTATCACAGATAGCTTTGGTTTTTATGCTGAGTTGTATGGTGACTTGCCAGAAAAAAACAACTCGAATCATTATTGGGATGCAGGTGTCACCTACCTTATTTTACCTAACCTACAGCTAGATGCAACCATTGGCACTAGTATTACAAAAGGCCAAGACCTTCTTTTGAGTGGCGGTTTTAGCTATAGAATATTTAAATAAATAGCGCATGAAAAAAAGTATTATTTGCCTGTTTGTTATACTCTTGTTTGCTTGTAAAAACCCGACAAAACCCTCTGGTAAACTAAAGGTTGTTGTTACTACCTCTATGCTTACAGATTTGGTTAAAAATATTGGGGCAGACTTAATCGAAATAGAGGGATTAATGGGGCCGGGCGTAGACCCGCACTTATACAAAGCTAGTGAGGGAGATGTTTCGAAACTATTTAACGCAGATGTTATTTTTTATAACGGATTGCACCTAGAAGGAAAACTAGTAGCGGTTTTTGAAAAAATGGAAACTCAAAAAACAACGGTAGCTTTGGGTGAATTTTTAGCAAAAGAAGGCTTGATTGGCTCAGACTATTTTGCTTCTAATTACGATCCTCACGTGTGGTTTAACATCCAATACTTTAAAGAGTTTTCAGATAAAGTAACAAGTGTATTATCAGAGAAGGACCCTAAAAATGCAGCCAGTTTTACAGCAAATAATCTAGC
>JABHYI010000304.1 GCA_018656255.1 Bacteroidota bacterium | reverse complement strand
TGTAATTGAAGGTTTGTATGATGGAGTAACCACCAGTGAGTTAGATAACTTGGCGGCAGAAGTTGCTGCAACCATGACAACATCACACCCAGACTACGCAAGATTGGCTGCTAGAATTTCTGTTTCTAATTTACATAAAAATACAAAAAAGACATTCAGTGAGGTGATGGATGATTTGTACACCTATGTAAACCCACGTACCGGGAAAGACGCTCCTTTACTTAGTGATGAGGTTCACAAAGTAATTATGGATAATAAAGAAGAACTAGATTCTACTATTATTTACAACCGTGATTTTGGCTATGACTATTTTGGGTTTAAAACCCTAGAGCGTTCGTACCTATTAAAATTAAACGGACAGATAGCAGAGCGCCCTCAGCATATGCTTATGCGTGTTTCTATTGGTATTCACTTAAACGATTTAGAGGCTGCCAAAGAGACCTATGAGCTTATGAGTAAGCGTTTCTTTACCCATGCAACTCCAACGCTATTTAATAGTGGTACACCAAAGCCGCAAATGTCTTCTTGTTTTTTATTGGCCATGCAAGATGATAGCATAGATGGTATTTATGATACATTAAAACAAACTGCAAAAATTTCACAATCTGCAGGAGGAATTGGGTTGTCTATACACAATGTACGTGCCACAGGGTCATACATCTCTGGAACCAACGGTACCTCTAATGGTATTGTACCAATGTTACGTGTATTTAATGACACGGCACGTTATGTAGATCAAGGTGGAGGAAAACGTAAAGGTAGTTTTGCTATATATGTAGAGCCTTGGCATGCAGATATTTTTGATTTTCTAGATCTAAAGAAAAATACAGGAAAAGAAGAACAACGTGCACGAGATTTATTCTACGCCATGTGGATTCCAGATTTATTCATGAAACGAGTAGAGGAAGATGCAGAGTGGACCCTCATGTGTCCTAACGAATGTCCAGACCTTTACAAAGTACACAGTGATGAGTTTGAAGCCCTATATCTAGGATATGAAGCCGAAGGAAAAGGTAGAAAAACAATTAAAGCGCGTTCACTTTGGGAGAAAATAATGGAATCTCAAATTGAAACAGGAACACCTTACATGCTCTATAAAGATGCAGCAAACCGTAAGAGTAACCAGAAAAATTTAGGAACCATTCGTTCTTCAAACCTATGTACAGAAATCATGGAGTACACCTCTCCAGATGAGGTTGCTGTATGTAACTTGGCCTCTATTGCTTTGCCAATGTTTGTAACTGATGGCGCCTTTGATCACGATGAGTTATTTCGTGTAACCAAGCAAGTAACCAAAAACCTAAACCGCGTTATAGACCGTAATTACTATCCTGTAAAAGAAGCAGAAAATAGTAACTTCCGTCACAGACCTGTTGGTCTTGGTATCCAAGGATTAGCAGATGCTTTTATCATGCTGCGTTTACCCTTTACCTGTGATGAGGCTAAAAAGTTAAACCAAGAAATTTTCGAAACACTATACTTTGCTGCTCTTACCGCTTCTATGGAAGAAGCACAGGCAGATGGTGTGTATGAGAGCTATGCAGGGTCTCCTATTAGTGAAGGGAAGTTCCAGCACAACCTGTGGGGCATAGAAGACAATGAATTAAGTGGCCGTTGGGATTGGGCTCAACTCCGTACCCAAATTGCAGAACATGGTGTGCGCAACTCTTTACTAGTGGCACCTATGCCAACAGCATCCACCTCACAAATTTTAGGAAACAACGAAGCCTTTGAGCCTTATACAAGTAATATCTACACCAGACGTGTGTTAAGTGGAGAATTTATAGTTGTAAACAAACACTTACTGGAAGACTTAGTAGGTCTAGGACTTTGGAACGACACTCTAAAAGAACAAATTATGCGTAATAATGGTTCTGTACAAGATGTTGATATTCCTCAAGATCTGAAAGATTTGTACAAAACAGTATGGGAGCTTTCTATGAAAGACATTATTGATATGTCAAGACACAGAGGGTACTTCATTGACCAGTCTCAGTCTTTAAACCTATTTATGGAAAATGCTAGTTATGCAAAATTAACATCCATGCATTTCTATGCCTGGAAAAGCGGTCTAAAAACAGGAATGTATTACCTGCGTACTAAGAGTGCGGTAGATGCTATTAAATTTACCTTAAGCAAAGAAGACAAGAAAGAGCAGCCAACACCTGTTACAGAGCTTTCTACAACTGCAATAGATGCAGATGGCGCATTAGCAACAGCCCCCCTGCCAGCTCCAGCTCCAGCGCCAAATCCTCAGTTAGGAAATACGGCTACAGAGCAAAAGCCAATGACGGCCCAGGAGTTTAAGGACATGATGAATAAATCTCAAAATGGCGGTCCAGATGATGACTGTTTAATGTGCGGATCTTAGTTCTACGCTCCTTCTAAGCATAAAAAAAGGGAAGCCATATGGCTTCCCTTTTTTATTTTAGGGTGTTTTAATTTAATATATCTGTACCTAAATAGCCGTCATCTTTATTATAGTACCACGCTCTTTCCTTAGGAAATTTAATGCCATTAATTGTTTTAATATCCTTTAATAAGATATACTCACCTGTGTTTTTTCCAGCTCCCCCTGGGTCTGCCTTAAAGAACTGATACACTTCCATGGCATAGGTAGTTGGGTCAAAATAAAATTGCCAAACATCACTTCCTACCTCCTTATCATAGGTTGCCCTGAGCATTAAATACTCCTTGCCTTTAAAATTTTGAGTAACTACAGTTTTTGATATGGTTGTTCCAGGATCTTTGAGTTTCATGGGTAGCCCGTACAAATAGGTGTAATAATCTTTATACAATACAGCTGTCTCACAAGGGGTTCTTTTACTGTACGTAGGGATTTCTTTTATAGAGGTTTCACAGGCCTGCTTGTCTAGGGTATAGGTGGTGACAAGTGTATCTCTTTTGGCTGTTATGCTGAAATATTCTTGGGGTAAATTAATCTGAATGTTACTTTCTCTTGCCTGGCCCTCTGGCATTACCATAGAAATAGCTAAGGTGCCATTAAAAGTAGGCCATCCTCCAGAAGGGTCATGATACGCAATGGCCCTGTCTAGTAGCTCTTCACCACTGATGTCTTTACAACTCACCGAGCAAAACAGAAAACCTAGGCAAATAATAACACTGTATAATTTCATACGATAACTTTTAGCAAGGCAAGGTAGTAAAACCTAAACCAATTTAAGTATTAAATAAACGCTAGTACATACCCAAGGATAGCTCCAATAATAAGCACCCACATCACAGACACTTTTTTAAACCCAAAAATAAGTATCCCGCTTAAAATAGCAATTAAAGCTGCTTGCCAATCTACAAGGGTTTGTTTACTCATAGTGATAACTACGGCAAGCATAATGGCAACCGCCGCTACATTTATACTGTCTAGGAAATAGCCCAACACCTTAGATTTTCTCATTTTTGGTATCAGTGGGTTTAATAGCCAAACAAACAAAAAGGAGGGCATAAATATACCGGCAGTTGCAGCAATAGCACCCCAAAAACCACCTAGTTGGTATCCAATAAAAGTGGCTGTTGATAATACAGGACCTGGTGTAAATTGCCCAATACCAATAGCCTCTAAGAGCTGGTTTTGAGATAGTAAGGCGGTAGTCACAAGCTCTGTGTCTAGGTAGGCAAATAGTACATATCCACTACCGTATAGTATACTACCTACTTTCAGAAATTTTAAAAAGATACCCATCGCGCTTAATTTGGCGCCTATTTCTGAGACTATAAAAACCATAAATAGCGGGGCTATGGCAAGACTGGTAGTTTGCATTTTAGATTTTATCAAGAAATAACACATTCCTAGTAAACCCCCAGCAAAAAGGACTAGTACTTGGTCAAGACCCAATAAGCTAGCCGCCAAAAAGAGGGATCCTAGTAGGGCAAGCTCCCAGTTTTTAACGGCCTTCTTGCCCAGTTTTATAACAGCAGAGGCAATAATGACTATAACAGCGGGTTGTATTCCTTTAATAAAAGGTTGTACCTGGGGCAATGCGCCATACAATACATATAAATATCCTAGAATTGCTGTTATAAAAACTGCTGGAAAAACAAAGCTAATACCAGCTATAAACAATCCTTTTTTACCTGCCCGCTGGTAGCCGCAGTGCATGGTCATCTCTGTTGAGTTGGGTCCAGGTATTAGGTTTGTGGCTCCTATAAGATCCAGGTAGTGTTCCCGTGTCATCCAGGCTCGTTTGGTGACAACTTCGTGCTCCATCATGGCAATATGAGCTGCTGGACCTCCAAATGCAAAGAGGCCGAGTTTAAAAAAAACGGCAGCAACTTGTTTTAATTTTTGAGTTTCAGTCATATCTAACTACTGCTTTAAAAATAATAAAAAACCCCACAATTCAAAAGAATATGCGGGGTCTTTAAAACGTTAATAAAAGAGATGCTTACTCTTTTTTATAACTCGTATAATACTCATCCATTAGGTTCATAATACTTGTTACCAAGTCTTTTGTCTCTAGCAGGATGTTAAAGTATAAAGAAGTGTTTTTTGGACTTTCTTCTTCAGTTCTTGTTCTATCAATCTGGGTTGTAATTTTGTCAGAAATAAGTGATATAACTTCCTGTTTTCTAGAAAGAACATAACTAATTCTTTCAAACTTACGGCTGTTAAACACCTCTTCAATCTCAACGAGTAACCCATCCAAAGAATCATCAATTTCTTGAAGGTCTTTAATTTGATTGAATTTTAATTTTTTGTGATTGTTGTTAATGTGTTTGTAACTCTTCTTAGATATAAAGTCTAAAGACTGTGTCATATCTGTAAGGTAAGCCAATATGGTAATGTAAAAACTACTACCACGAACACTTGTCTCATCCAGGTTTTTAATTAAATAGAAAATGTTATCTCTTAAATCTTCTACCTCTTGGTCAAGTTTGTCTACTCCTTTTTTACTTTTCTTTAGAGCTTTAACATCTTCCTTAGCCAATCCTTTTAAGACATCTGTATAGATTTTATTTGTTCTAGAAACAACACTTGAGATATTGTCTGCACTCTCTGAAATAATTCCTTGAACCGTACTACTCTCAGATTTTTTAAGCGTTTTTGGATCTACAGTTGTGTTGCTTTTTTTCTTGTGTGATAAGTAGTTTCTCACAAGTAACAACACTGTAATTAGTAGTAATATAGGAATCATAACCGTTTTATTCCAACTAATTAAATACACCACAGTACCTGCAGCTACTAGCGCTCCAAATGCCGTAAAAAACCATCCTCCAATAACATTTAACACTCCAGCCACACGGTATACAGCACTTTCTCTTCCCCAAGCTCTATCGGCAAGTGAGGTACCCATAGCTACCATAAAGGTCACGTAGGTGGTAGATAGCGGCAATTTCATAGACGTTGCAATAGATATAAGTACACCTGCTACCATTAAATTTACTGAGGCTCTAATCATATCAAAGGCAGGAGCATCAATACTCTGGTCTTTGGTAAGAAGCTTAGTGTCTGGCTTGGTGAAACTTGCGTTTATTTTTTCTTGGGTAGTCTTTGGAAGCAAACCACTAATGCTGTTTGATAACCAAGAACTCCCTCTAACGATCCCTCTTGAGAGCATGTTTGGCTGAAATTTCTCATGAGTATCATTTTGGCGAGATAAGCTTAGTTCTGTCTCTGCGACTGTTTTTGCTTTTTTAGAAAACCAAAGCGTTGCCACCATGATACCTCCAGCTATAAATAACAAGAAAGGCTCTGCAGGCATTTTTTTATCTAACACCTCCATGGTAAACTCTGTGGCCGCAATACCAGATACAGACCAAGCCTCGTATGAGTGAAATGCCGCCATAGGAACTCCAATAAAGTTTACCAAGTCATTACCAGAAAAGGCTAGTGCAAGACCAAAAGTTCCTACAGCAATAACTACAAGTAGGATACTCTTTTTTGTTATTTTCTGGAACGCGTAAGAAAACAAAGTAAAAAACAGAAAACTAACCACCATTACTAAAATTTCGTTTCCTTCAAGAAATCCTTTCAAATCTTTGTAGAATGGACTTCCCTTAAGCCCCTTCATGAAGATAAAATACATGATAGCAGCCAGTGCAAGACCTCCAAAAATAGCTCCGAAGTTTTTTATTTTTTTCTCGTAATGGAACGAAAATATTCTACGAGATATCCATTGCACAACAGCTCCAACACTAAAGGCAATCACTACAGAAAGTAAAATACCACTGATAATTGTGAGCGCTTTTTCTTTGTTGATGTAATTTCCAAGATCTGCTATGGTAGCTCCCTCTGTTCCGCTTATTTTAATTAAGGATACCACTATAGCAGCACCAAGTAAGTTAAATACAATAGAAACTGTTGTAGATGTAGGCAGCCCTAGGGTGTTAAAGAAATCTAGAAGTAAGATATCTGTAATCATAACGGCCATGAAAATCATCATGATCTCATCGAAGGTAAACATCGCTGGAACAAAAATTCCTTTACGAGCCACCTCCATCATACCACTAGAGTATACAGCACCAATAAAGATACCCAGACTGGCAACTATCATGATTGTTTTAAGTGAAATTGCCTTTGAACCAATGGCTGAATTCAAAAAGTTAATAGCATCATTACTAACTCCTACTACAATATCTGCTACTGCAAGAATTGTAAGGGCTACTAGCATTAATAAATAAATATTATCCATAACTTATAGTGTATTATTATAATACAAATGTCTCCAATTTGCAGGACTCATTTGTTACCAAATTGTTATTAAAAATGTAAATCGAAACCTGTTCTTACCATGATGTTATCTTGGTCACCATTTTTGGTACCGTAGCTAACATCTGCTTGTACTTTTAATTTATGTCCTACCACATATTTAGAAACTCCAAGAGTGTATTGGTCTTGAGGATCTCTAGAGGTAATATCTTCAAATTCTAAGGTGGTGTATCTTCCTGTTATCTCTACATTGTTTTTTAATAAATAGCTTAGTTGCATGTTCATGGCGTTTCCAACCCTTACAATATCTCCAGTTTGTGTGCCATCTGTATTTATGGCAACAGGAGCATCTGCATCACGCATTGCATATTCACCCATAAAAGCAAACCCTTTGTATTTAAACATGGCATCTGCAAAAAATGTAGTAATGTCTGTTTGGTATAATGAGCCGTCGTTTAAAAACATGTAGCTACCCATGTTGCTTCTTGTTTTTACAGCATCTTTATTATAATCATAGGTAAGCCCTACCATAAGTTTAGGTGCTTTTTCACGCTTTAAATCTCCCTGAGAATAATCTCCTTTTGATGCAAATTTCCCAAAAGGTAAAAACTCCAAACGCCCAGTGTATTGCAAGCCGCCTTCATTTCCTTCGGTGATGTTTCTACCTTCACCTTGGGAAACAGCAATTTTCTCACGAATCATAAAGTCTCCAAAGAGTGTTGCGTGGTGTCTTAGTTGTAGCCCCACATCACGATCAATATTAAAATTACTATTTAGTAATGATCGGTTTATAAGCTGCAAGTTTGCAGAAGATACAACACGCTCTACGTTTCCTGGTAATTTGGTTTGTCCTGCCCAAAGTTCAAAATTTTGGAAGAAATTCCACATTACAACGGCATCTAGTATGATACGCGGTGTGTTGCGATTAAATTCGCTCGCTCCAGATACATCTCTGTTAGAAAGGCCAAGCTCAACCTTATATTTAAGTTTTGGGCTGTAGGCAAACCCGCTAAACTTTAAACGGGCTCTTCTAAGTAAAAAGTTTTGAGTTGCATCACCGTAGGTTTCTCCATTATAATCCCACTGAGAGTTAAATCTAGCCTGGATACGAGGTGCAAATTTTACACTAAAAGAACTGTCTTTGGCAACAAAGTTTATAAGCCCTTTACCAAATTTTGTATCGGTAATGGTTTGTGCATTTGAGATAGTGTATGCAAAACATACAACCACAATAAGTAGGTTACGTAATTTCATTTTGAAAATCTATTTTAGTTTTTGTCGAAGGCAAAAGTCCAAAATAATTAGGTTTCCAATGTTAACAGAAGTTTAAGTTTATGTTGTTTTTATGTGTTATTTTTAATAAAAAAAGGCCATCTGTAAAGATGGCCCAAACGTAAAAATCTAGTCGACAAAAACTAAAGGATTTTCTCACGCTTGTACAAATAACGTATTACAATGTACCTTTTGTTTAAAGCTAGTATTACCAAATTATTGCTGTATCCAACCCCAATTAGAAATATCTACAGCAGTGCCGTTAAATACATTGTTTGCAACGTCTGTCATTGCTTCCCCGTCAACAATAATATTTTCAATTGGACCCTCGTCTTTCATGTCTACATTGGTGTCATATCCAGCTAAAAATACATTTGTCATTGTTGCCCCAGACATTTTCTTGAATTGTAATGCTGTTCCACCAAAAGTAGATACGGCTGTAAAATTCGTGATTGTTGGGTTGTTGTTCTCACCATCTGCCTCAATTGCAGTAGAGAACCCTTCGTTGTTATGAACAACATATGTATTAGTTAATGTTCCATTCCAGCCCTCTGTCCAGTCTACAGAGTCATCTTGGTTGTTTTCTGCATATAGATTGGTGATTGACACGCTTCCTCCAAAAAACTCAACACCATCATCTGCGCCATCTACTAATGCTAGGTTGTTAATACTTGTGCCACTTCCAACAGCGTATAGCGTAAGGCCATTGTATTGAGAGTCTGCGTTAATTTGCGCACCGGCATTTTTAATAACAAGAAAGCTTATGTTTCCAGAACTATCAGAGGCGTTGGTCCCTCCATAAATAAATCCACCAACTTCTGCCGTTGCGTCAACACCTTCAGTAGTAAGCGCATCTCCAAGAAGAACAAGTCCTCCCCAGTCTCCTTGGTTGCCAGCACTACTTTTCATTACAACAGGCAAACTTGCGGTACCCTGTATGTCTATTTCTGCTCCTTTTTCAATTGCTATATAATTGTTGCTAGCTACTTGTGAGATAATTTGTGTTCCAGCAGGAATCGTTAATGTTGCCCCAGATTTTACAATATAAGAGCCTGTAAGAGTATACCCTTGGCTAGGGTCTAGAATTCGGTCACCCTCTTGAGTTCCATTTAATTCAAAGTTTACTGGATCGATGTCTTGATTTGTGTCGAAATCATCATCGTTTCCACAAGAGGAAAAGAACATTACTGTTGTTATTGCAATGAGTACTGTTGCATTTTTTAAGTGTTTCATTTTGTGTTTAGTTTAAGGTTAAGATTTAATTTAAAAAGTGTATTTGAGATTTAGTCCGACTTGACTTCCTTTTGTATAAGAAAGGATCGTTTCATTTGTTTGAATTTGCGTGGTAGGATTTCTAACCAATTGTGTTCTTTTTATTTCAGGATTTAACATATTTCTTGCAACAAGACCCATAACTAGTTTTTCTGTAATGGTTTTTGTAGCAGTAAAGTTTAGGGTAACTAAACCATTTTCTATGATAGCGTCATTGTAGTTAGTCTCTCCAGAGTCTCTAATGGTTGCGTTTCCTAAAGCAAATATTTTATCTGACGCATAGTTTGCAGTTATAGTTGCTATTAATGGCTTTCTTGTGTTACTGTCATAGCTTAAAGAACTATTTACAATCCAGTCTGAGGCTCCTTGTAATCCCTCTTGAGTTATTCCTTTGTATCTGTAGGTGTTTATAAAATCTCCGTTTTCATCTACAATTTCTTTAAGGTCTTGTTTGTGCCACATTCTTGAGGCGTTTATATTTACATCTAGGTTTGCTGTATTGTTTTTTGTACCATCAATTAACTCCAAGCGCCCTTCAATTTCAATTCCATAGACAGTTGCCTTCTCTGAGGTGTTGAAATATGAAAATGCTCCAGAAGCCCCTCTATCTTGTACTTTGTTTATAGGGTCTTTAATTTTTTTATAGAAACTAGTAAATGATATAAGTTGTCCTTTTGATGGGAAATACTCAAATTTTAAATCGTAATTTGTGTTTAAAGAGGCCTCGATATCTTTGTTTCCTCTAGTTACTTGACCAACTGCAGATACATATTCGAAAGGGGCAATTTCTTTAAATTCAGGTAGTGTTGTAGAATAACTATTAGCAAAGCGAAGATTTATCTTTTCTGTAGCGGCATATTTAAGATTCAAAGAAGGGTACAATTTTTCATAGTTTTTTATAACCTTTCCAAGCCTTCCAGGTATGTTACCTACATCAAATTTCACATTAATTTGATCGTTCTGATACCTTAGCCCACCCTGTAAGGTAAACTTTCCAGTAACACCAGTTGCCTCAATATAGGTTCCTAAAGACTCCAAGTTTCCTCTGTAACGATCTGCAGGAAGGGTGTTTATTTTCAACAACCCATTTGCAATGTTTTGTTGGGTAAAGATTTCTGATAGTGCATCAATAGAAGTTGGGTTAATTGCATTAAGAGCTGTTTCTTGAATACCGAAGAATTGAGAATCAAAATTACGTTCCTTGTTTCTGTAAGTACCGCCAAAATCAACTTTAAAACTAGTATGGTCAGTGTTTTTTATAACAAGCTCGTTGTTTATGCGCCCGTTGTATTCTATATCTTGAATTTTTTGAATTGTTTTACGTTGTTGAAACCCTCCGTTTCTTCCTAGCTGTACCAGTGTTGGGTCTTCAGCAAAATTAAAATTCACCTCATTTCTAATTCTGTTTGGCTCATCGGCCCCTAGGTAGTTATATCCTAGGGCCCAGTCTAATGTGTTTTTCTGGCCAAGAGTATTTTTTCCGCTAAGCTGTGTAATAGAGGCAAGTGTCTTTTTCGTATTTTGATCTCTTATAAACTGAAATGCTTCTCCAACATTGGTTTCCTCAAAAATTGTAGCGGTTCCTGCACGCCCACCCTCAAATACCTCATCTTGTATTTTGTTTATAAATAAAGACGTTATTTCAAATGTATTACCGTCATTGGCGCGGTATTTTCCTGTTACAAGCCCTGAGGTTGCAACTGTTTTTCTCCACCGTGTGGCATCTGGAATCGTGTCATCGATAAAGTTTCCTCTAAATTCTCTAAAAACCCCTTCACGATATTCAAAATTGGAAGATTGACCTAGGCTTGCTAGCACCTTTACTTTTTCACCAATTTTAGCACCTGCACTTACAGAAAATGAGGGGTTAATTGGGGCGCTTATTGTTCCAGGGGTCCAAGATTCATTGGTTAGGGCTTCTCTTGTGCTTAGGTTTGTTGAATAAAAACCAACAGTGATGTGCTCGTTATTTGGGGTTACTTTAAAATTACTAAACACGCCATTGCTTATAACATTAGAATTTACAGAACTAGAGGTGCTGCCAGATAGTAATTTATTGCCAATAAGCTCTTTTGTGCTAATATTTACATTTCCAGATGCCTGATCTGCAGACAAGCGGGAAGAGCTTGTTTTGCTCACATCAATACTCTCTATGAGTCTTGTGGTGAAAAGGCTAAGATTTATATTCTTTTTTTCAATATCATCTGATGGAATTGGTAATCCATTTAAAGTGGTATATAAATACCGATCTCCAAGTCCTCTCACAAAAACTTCACCATTACCTTCAGATTTTGAAATTCCAGAAATTTTTGTGGTAGCTGAAGCCGCATTAGAGATTCCTAATTTTGCCAACTCCACCGATCCAATACTTTCTTTTATTGTAGTGGCTTTTTTTTGTTCTAATAGTAAAACAGTTTTTGTATCCCTTCTTAGGCTTGTCTTTATAACAACCTCATCAAGAGCTGCAGCACTAGGGCTTAGGCTAAGGTCTAGAGTAACAATTTGATTAACATTAATGGCAATAGTTTTTTCTATGGTTTGATACCCAACAAAACTAAATTCTACAACATAGGTTCCAGGGGCAAGATCATCTATGGTGTATAGCCCATCAAAATCTGAAGTGGTTCCTTTGCTGGAGTCTTTTATGAGCACGTTTGCGAAAGGCAGGGGCTCATTGTTCATTTGCTTGTCTGTCAATGTACCTTTTACAGACCCTGTTTGAGCAAAAGTCATGCAGGTGAGTAAACTTATAAATAGTGTGTTAAATTGTTTCATTAGTTGTTTTTGATTTCGGTACAAAGATGCGGGGCTATCGTAAAGTTGGTGTTACCGAAATATTATGCTTCTATGACCTATTGGTTATTATAATGTTAAGAACTCTAGGTTATGGTTATGGGTTTTGGTTTTGTAAAATGAGTATATTGCTATCACCAAAATTTAGTGAGTTATGATGCAATGGGAACAACTACTATCCCTTAAAAAACAAGGGGTAACAAACAAAAGACTACGTATAGAAGAAGACCCAACTCGTCTGGGTTTTGAGGTAGACTATGACCGTATTATTTTCTCGCAAGCCTTCAGAAGCCTGCAAGATAAAACCCAGGTAATACCCCTGTCGCAAACCTCTTTTGTGCACACTAGATTAACCCATAGCCTTGAGGTTTCTGTAGTAGGTAGGTCTTTAGGACGCACCGTAGGTAAGGCAATACTTGAAAAACACCCGCAGTTAGAGTCTATACACGGCTATCATTTTAATGATTTTGGTGCTATTGTGGCGGCTGCCTCTTTGGCCCATGATATAGGAAACCCTCCTTTTGGTCATAGCGGTGAGAAGGCCATTGGAGATTATTTCTCCAACGGAAGAGGAAAGCGCTTTAAAGCATTGCTTAGCGATAAAGAGTACCAAGATCTTGTAGATTTTGAAGGCAATGCCAATGGTTTTAAAATAGTAACCCAGTCCAAAAACGGATTAGATGGCGGCTTGCGCCTTACTTATGCCACACTAGGCGCCTTTATGAAGTACCCTAAAGAATCCTTACCTAAAAAACCGACCTCGCACATTGCAGACAAAAAGTTTGGGGTATTTCAGTCAGAGGTTTCTTTCTTTGAGCAGGTCGCTCAAGAGATAGGTCTTACCAAACGTGGAGAAAAAGAAGATCTAAGTTACAACCGTCACCCCTTGGCATATTTGGTAGAAGCGGCAGATGATATTTGTTACACAATTATCGATTTTGAAGACGGTATCAATCTAGGGCTTATAGAAGAAGAGTTTGCCCTAGAATATCTTATTGCACTGGTTAAGCATACCATAGACACAACAAAGTACCACAAATTAAGTGACAGTAAAGATAGGTTAACCTACCTAAGGTCTATGGCCATTGGGGTTCTTATACAAGAGGCTGCACAACTATTTTTGGCAAATGAAGAGGCTATATTGGCAGGAACCTTCACAGGATCTCTGCTAGACAACAGTAAATATAAGGCACAAATAAATGACATTATTAAAATTTCGGTAACCAATGTGTATCAAAGCCAAGAGGTTATTGAAAAAGAAATAGCCGGCTATAAAATACTATCTGAGCTGCTGGACACCTTTACCACTGCCGTAGAAAACTATCACACCAGCGGAGAGTTGCGCCATTATGATGCGCTTATTTTGACCCACTTTGACGCCTCTATTAAACAGCCGCAATCTGTCTATCAATATGTAATGGCATGTTGTAGTTTGGTTTCAAGATTAACAGATGGTAATGCATTGCAAATATTTCAAAAAATAAACGGAAAAATATAAGGAGTTTTTTCTGTTAAATCTGTTAAAAATGTTAATTCCTCTTTTTTGTTCGAGTTGTGTGTGTAGCTTTGAAAAAAAAACTAGCACATTATTATGAAAAAGTACGCATTCTTCTTTTTGTTATGTACCATTGGGTTTAGTAATGCTCAAGACAATCAAGCCATCCTAGAAAACCATTTTAACACCAATAGAGCCCAAATGGGTCTCTCTCAAGAAGATGTTAGTGATTTTAAGGTAGCATCTTCAACATACTCTAAGAGTATGAGAATAGATAATGTGTACGTCTCTCAGCGTATATCTGGTATCGAGGTCTTTAACTCAACTTCGGTTTTTGGAATCAAAAATGGTGTTGTTGTTTCTTCAAAAATGGGTTTTATACCAAACACAGCACAGAAAATTAATACCACAACTCCAGTAATTTCTGCTCAAAACGCAATTGTTAAAGCAGCTACAGCAATTGGAATAAACGCTCCAACAGCACTAGAGATTCTAGAGACCACAGCGCCCAATAGTTTTGTTTTTAATACCGGATCAATCTCTTTAAATAACATACCTGTTTCACTGGTATTTCAACCAATGCAGGACGGTACCCTCAATCTTGCCTGGGATATCA
>JABHYI010000302.1 GCA_018656255.1 Bacteroidota bacterium | reverse complement strand
TGTAGATTCTAGAATCACTAAAGCACCTTTCTCTAGTGTGGGTGTTATTTTTGAAACTGCAGCCAAAACATAAGAAACATCTGGAACATAATTGTCTTTAAACGGAGTTGGAACCGCAATTAAATAGACATCTGCTGTCTCTGGTGTAAGTGTTGCTTTTAAAAAAGATTTATGTACAACGTGGTGTACCAAACCATCCAAATCTGGCTCAACAATATGTATTTGACCTTTATTAATTGTATCAACAACATGCTGATGTACATCTACACCTGTTACATGTAGTCCTCTACTTGCTATAAGGGCCGCTGTTGGCAAACCAATATAACCCAAACCAACCATTACGACACTTGGTTTCTTTTCCATCTATAATGCTTTAATATAATTTATAATTTTCTCTGATGCGGCACCATCACCATAGGGGTTATGCAAGGTGCTCATAGTATCATATAATGTGCTGTCACCAAGTAACCTGTCTGCTTGTTCAACAATTTTAGAGGTGTTTGTTCCTACAAGTAGTACGGTACCTTCTGTAACTGCCTCGGGTCTTTCTGTTGTATCTCTTGTTACCAGCACAGGTTTTCCTAGACTTGGGGCCTCCTCTTGAATACCCCCACTGTCTGTGATAATTAAGTAACTCTTCTCCATGAGCCAAATAAAAGCAGCATATGCCAGGGGTTGCACCAAGAATATTGTATCAATACCTCCAAGTAATTCATGGACAGGTCCTTTTACGTTTGGATTTAAATGAACTGGATATACAATTTGTGTGTCGGGATGATTGCTTGCGATGGTTTTTAATGCGCTACAAATATTATGTAATCCATCTCCGTGATTTTCTCTTCGGTGGCCAGTAACTAACACAATTTTTTTACTAAAATCTAGCAGCTTTTTTAGTTGTTCTATCTCTGGATCCATAAAATTTGGAGCATTCACCTTATCAACTCCATACAGTAATGCATCTATTACCGTGTTTCCGGTCACAAGGATATTTTCTTGTGGCGTGTTTTCTTTTAAAAGATTATTTTTTGATCCTTGTGTGGGAGCAAAATGATAATCTGCAATCTTTCCAGTAAGTTGTCTGTTAAATTCTTCAGGGAAAGGATATTGCCTGTCATAGGTTCTTAATCCTGCTTCAACATGACACACCTTGGCGCCGCTATAAAAAGCAGCTATACCCGCTGCTGTTGAGGTAGTTGTATCACCATGTACATATACAAAATCTGGTTGCACCTCATCTAATACCGGTTTCATGCCTTCAATAATGGAGGCGGTTAGCGTGAAAAGATTTTGATTAGGACGCATTAAATCAAGATCATAGTCTGGGGTGATTTCAAAAAATGCCAACACTTGGTCTAACATCTCTCTATGTTGAGCAGTAACACAAACTTTGGTTATGAAATCATCTTGTTCTAGAAATTTTTTAACCAATGGAGCCATTTTTATGGCCTCAGGGCGCGTACCAAATACGATTAAATTTGTTTTTTTCATCTAATTATTCATAGCACATCGCGCCATGTTTTTTTATTCTGGTTTTATGGCTGCAAATGTAGGTAATTCAAGATCTTTTTCTGAAACAATCATAGCATTACTACTTAGGTGCCAATCTATGGCTAAGGTTGCGTCATTGTAGACAATACCTCGTTCACTTTCTTTGTTATAGTAGGCGTCACATTTGTATGCAAATACGGTGTCGTCCTCTAGCACACTAAATCCGTGAGCAAATCCACGAGGAACAAATAATTGTTTTTTGTTTTCCCCAGAAAGCACAATACTGAAGCTTTTTCCAAAGCTAGGGCTTCCTTTTCTTAGATCTACAACAACATCCAAAGCGCTTCCTTTAACTACCCGCACTAATTTTGCTTGCCCATGAGCTCCTGTTTGAAAATGTAAACCACGCACCACACCATATTTTGAGGTAGACTCGTTGTCTTGCACAAATGCAACAGCGATGCCTGTTTGATCTAAAAAGTTTTGGGCATTAAAGGTTTCGCTAAAAGTGCCACGCTCATCCTCAAACATCTTTGGCGAGAGAATAAAACAATCTTCTAAGTTGGTTTTTTCGAGTTTCAAATTAATCGAGTTGCATTAAATGTTTACCATAGCCACTTTTAAGTAAAGGCGCCGCTAAGGTATGAAGTTGTTTTTTTGTGATATAACCCATTTCATAGGCAGCTTCTTCTATGGCTCCAATTTTAAGTCCTTGGCGCTCTTCTATTACTTCAACAAATTGAGAGGCTTGCATTAAAGATGCAAAGGTTCCTGTATCTAGCCAAGCAGTCCCTTTATCTAGGATGCTCACATTTAGTTTTCCTTGCTGTAAATACACATTATTTACATCTGTGATTTCTAATTCACCACGGTGGCTTGGCGCTATATTAGCTGCAATATCAACTACCGTATTGTCATAAAAATAGATGCCAGGTACGGCATAATTTGATTTTGGTTGAGTTGGTTTTTCTTCAATAGACAAGGCTTTTCCCTGTTTGTCAAAGGCAACAACTCCATACCGCTCTGGATCTTGTACATGGTATGCATATACAATACCTCCCTTTGGGTTATTGTTTGCTTGCAATAAGGCTTTTAGTCCAGATCCATAAAAAATATTATCTCCCAAAATTAATGCTACTTTGTCTTTGCCAATAAACTCTTTACCAATAATAAAGGCCTCTGCAAGCCCGTTAGGCTGGGCTTGTTGTGCGTATTGAAAATCACAGCCTAATTTTTTTCCATCACCTAAGAGTTTTTTAAATAAAGGCAAGTCATCAGGGGTAGAGATAATTAAAACCTCTTTGATACCCGCAAGCATTAAAGTGGATAATGGGTAATAAATCATAGGCTTGTCATACACTGGCATTAACTGCTTGCTAACGGCAAGGGTTAGTGGGTGTAATCTGGTGCCGCTTCCTCCGGCAAGTATGATTCCTTTCAAAGTAAATTTGTTTTAATGTTTAAAATAATCTATCACTGTTCTCTAGATACCAGGCGATTGTTTTTTCAATACCGCTTTCAAAATTTTCGTCTGCGCTCCAGCCCAATTCTTTTTCTATCTTGCTTGCGTCAATAGCATACCTAAAATCATGTCCTGGTCTATCTGTTACAAAGGTGATTTGTTCTTTATAAGAAAACCCTTTGGGCTGCAGGGTATCTAGTATATTGCAAATAGTATGTGCAATGTATACATTTTCTCGCTCGTTACGTCCACCAATATTATAGGTTTCTCCAAGGCGCCCTGTATCTATGGCCTTTTTTATCCCTACGCAATGATCTTTTACATAAAGCCAATCTCGCACATTTTTACCATCGCCATAAATAGGGATAGGCTCTCCGGCAACTGCTTTTCTAATTATGGTAGGGATTAATTTTTCTTTGTGTTGATTTGGCCCATAGTTGTTTGAGCAATTGGTCGTTACCACTGCCATACCATAGGTATGATAATAGCTTCGCACAATAAAATCACTAGAGGCTTTAGAAGCGCTATAGGGGCTATTTGGGGCATATGGTGTTTGTTCTGTAAACAAGCCTGTAGCGCCTAAAGAGCCAAAGACTTCATCTGTAGAAACATGTAAAAAACGGTTGGTTTCACAGCCTTTTTTATAAAGGTTAGGGCCCTCCATCCAGGTTTTATATACCGCTTGTAAAAGGTTAAAAGTTCCTGTAATATTTGTTGCAATAAAAGCCCCTGGATTTGTGATAGAATTATCCACGTGAGATTCTGCCGCGAAATGAACAACCCTCTCAAAGCGGTGTTCTTCAAATAGCTTAGATACCAAGGCTATATCACAAATATCACCTTCTATAAAATGATAGTTTGCATGCCTTGTAGCAGGCTCCAGATTTTTTAAATCTCCTGCATAGGTGAGTTTGTCTAAGACGAAAATTTCATCTGTAGTATTCTCCAAGACATATGTTACGTAGTTGGACCCAATAAATCCTGCCCCACCGGTAATTAATACTTTGTTTGACATAAACTCTTTACTGCTATTGTAAAATTAATCTCAACATTTTTTCTGTAATCAGATAGGTTGGCTTTACGCCGGTTGTCCCAAGGCCTCCAGAGGCCAAAGTACTTCCAGTTTCTAAGGGGTTATCACTGGCGTAATATGCGTACATCACCTTTACATCACTACTAATACTCCCTCGTATGGTTGAGGCCGCTTGTATTGCTTTTTGGTAGTGGGCACCTTCCATCTCCAGTCCAACTACATTCCAAGTTGAGGTAAAGAAAAATTGCAACACATCTCTGTTTTGTAGCGATGTTCCTAGCACGCTTATCATAGAACCTTCACAAACTGCAATACCATCATTTTCAAAATGAGATACTTTGAGTTTGTTTTCAAAAGGGTAATTATCTGCCGTTCCCTCAAACACGTGTGCCGATGGAATCATGATATCACCTTTTCCTCCCTCCAAAATTCCTGCCTTACCCATAATCCCGATAGACACAACGTTTAAAAACTGTGTTTTGGTATCTGTGGTATAGGGTTTTAGTAACTCGTCCATGGTTTCATAGGCCTGTTCACCAAAGGCATAATCCATAACAATAATTACGGGCTTGTCTTTTGTTTGTTGCCCAGAGGCTTGCAAACCATAGGGCAATGATGTTAGTTTTGCAGTATCAAAAATTTGCACATT
>JABHYI010000286.1 GCA_018656255.1 Bacteroidota bacterium | reverse complement strand
CTTGTAAAACATTACAAGAGAAAGGCATTAGCGCCGGAGTTATAAATATTCATACCATAAAGCCACTTGATGCTGCTGCAATTTTAAAAAGCGTTGCCATTACCGGCTGTGTGGTTACTGCAGAAGAGCATAACTACCTGGGAGGACTGGGAGAAAGGGTTTCTAGAATCTTGGCAGAAAATCATCCCGTTCCACAAGAGTTTGTAGCCACCCAAGACACTTTTGGAGAATCTGGAACCCCAGATCAATTAATGGAAAAATACGGCTTAAATGCCGCTGCAATTGTTAAGGCTGCAACAAAGGCTGTTGCAAGAAAATAACTAGTTACATTTTAAACACTAAAAAGCCGCTGTAAGAATTTCTCACAGCGGCTTTTTAACTATATGATACTTATAAAAAAGGCTTAACTATCTGAGTCTAGATAATCAACAACACCATCTCCATCTGTATCTGGAAAAGTAATCGTGCCGTCTTCATTTATTTCTATTTCATCTTCTGTAGGTCTTCCATCTCCATCATCATCTGGATCAAGGTAATTGCTTCTGTTGTCTGAATCTGTATCGTCATCTTCTTCTAGTCCATTTTCATTTACATCCTCTAAAACAGAAGGGACACCATCACCATCTTGGTCACCAATTTCAGTTTCAAATAATTGAAATGTAAAAATAAGCTGAGAATACACAGGAATAGTTACAGAAGTTCCAGGAGGAGGATTCACATAATATCCTAAACCACTTTGCATAAACACAGCTCCTACTCCAAAACCTTCGTAGGTTACCGTTCCGTCAGCATTATTTATAAAACCAGTTGCAGCTTTAAATTCTATGAGCGCATCTTGAAGCCCGTTGACAATCGAGGTCAAATCAAACTGGATTGGTGTTACAGAACTATCAAAGAGTTTATTTTCGTTTATACCTTCTTCATCAACTACATAGGTACCCTCGTAATTTATTCTAACAATATCTGGAAAACTAGGTTGATCACCCTGGCCTTCAATCACCTTTAAGTAATATAATTTATAAGATACATCTTCATTGACCCTGTCTTGCACCATTTTAAAATCTACTTGTTCTATTAATGGTGTTTTATCTGCGTTTGCAGCGGCAATGGTATCGAACCTTATTTTAAAATCAAAGCCTGCTGGTGGGTTTTCAAACTCCTCATAGTTATAAAAATGAGTCGTTAAATAACCCTCTACTTCTAATGTTGAATCAATATTTTCCTCGGCTCTATCACGGGCTGGTATGAAGTTGTCTTGTGAGCTATCATCATCATTATCACAAGCAGTTCCCAAAAGCAATGTTAGTGCAACTATAGGTAGTAGAAATTTTAAATTTTTCACAGTTGTTTATTTTAGCGTGCAAGATACAATTTTCAGTTATTTTTGTTGTATTGTTAATATACAAATTAAGTAAAATGTATGAGGGTTGATAAATATTTATGGTCTGTACGGTACTACAAAACAAGAAGCATTGCAACACAGGCCTGTAAAAAGGGAGCTGTACGTATAAACGATGCTGCAGTCAAGCCCTCTAGAGACGTCTATCCTGGAGACAATGTTACACTTAGAAAGAATCAAATAAATTACTCTTTAAGAGTTATAGAGGTGCCAAAAAGCAGAGTGGGGCCCAAACTCGTTGACCTATACAGGGTTGACACTACACCCAAAGAGGCCTTCCAGCAACAAGAGTTATTAAAATATTCAAAAGAATATTACAGAAAAAGAGGCATGGGAAGACCCACCAAAAAAGACAGAAGAGACATAGAAGACTATATTAAAGAGGAAGAATAAACCAACACATCTTTTACTATCTTTGAAATCTAATATATTGTTACCTATGGCATCAACAGAAACAGTAATTCTAGGCAAAGAGGAAATAGCTCATAAATTAAAGCGTATTGCGTATCAAATTTATGAGGCTAATATTTCTCAAGAAGAAGTAGTTATTGCAGGTATCAAGGCAAACGGTTACATCTTTGCAGAAAAATTAAAAACCGCCGTAGAGAAAATCTCACCCATCAAAGTAACACTGTGCAAAGTAACGATGGATAAAAAAAATCCTATCAACTCTATTACCACATCTTTAAAACCAGAAGCCTATCAAAATAAATCATTGCTACTTGTAGATGATGTACTACACTCTGGAACTACCTTAATTTATGCTGTAAAGCATTTTCTAGAAGTACCTCTTAAACAGTTTAAAACGGCAGTGCTGGTAGATAGAAATCATAAAAAATATCCTATAAAGGCAGATTACAAAGGCATTTCTTTATCTACTTCTATTAATGAGAATGTTGCTGTGATATTTGAACCAGGGAATAATCGTGCTATCTTAGAATAAAAGCGCTACTATTTCTCTAACTATTTCTTGAACTGGTTTTTGATCTACCGCAATTTTATAATGTGCTTGATGGTAATAAAAACTTCTCTCAAAAAGGTGCTTGCGTATAAAATCACATAATACTTCTTTGTCAGAAATATGAGAAATTAAAGGCCTTGTTTGCAGCTGCGAAAACAATCGGTGTGTAAGGGTATCTATTTCTGCCCCAAGGTATATGGTTATCACCTCTTGTGTGTTTGTTAATTTTTGCATCACATCACCATAACACGGGGTGCCTCCACCTAGGGCTAAAACCATATCTTGAGTGCTATCTAACAAAGAGTTAAGCACAGCCTTCTCTTTGGATCTAAAATAGAGTTCTCCCTTGGTTTCAAACAATTGTTTGAGAGTTAGATTTTGATCTTCTTCAATGGCGATATCCAAATCAACAAAAGAGTATTGTAATGCAATTGCCAGTTGTTTTGCAACAACTGTTTTACCACTACCCATATATCCTAAAAGCACTATTTTCATAAAATTTTAGTTCTTATTTATTGTAGTTTAAAGGTTTACAAATAAAGTTTAAATTTATTTTAAAATGCTTTGAAAGATAAATATATTGATAGTATATTTGCACTCGCTTAACAAAACTTATTTAAGTTTGTAAAGCTTAAAAATGTTTTTGACATTTTGACCAGTTAGCTCAGTTGGTAGAGCACCTCCCTTTTAAGGAGGTGGTCCTGGGTTCGAGCCCCAGACTGGTCACAAAAAAGTTAAGCCTTTGGTTTAACTTTTTTTTGTTTCTATACACCTGAATTTTGGTATAGAATACACCCGGGTGCTGGAATTGGTAGACAGGCACGGTTGAGGGCCGTGTGCACTTGTTGCGTGTGGGTTCAAGTCCCATTCCGGGTACTAAGTCATCTTAAACGAGATGACTTTTTTTTATACTATTATTCCAGCGTTTTGATAAAATCGAATGTTTAAAAAAAACAGCTAAATGCAAGTAATAAAAGTATTTGTTAAAAATTTAGCCGTTTATTTTATGTAACTTACCATCAAAGAATTACACGACAGCCAATGAGTGTCAAAACACACTTTAGTATAAAAGATCTAGAAAACCTTAGCGGGGTCAAAGCACATACCATTCGTATTTGGGAAAAACGCTACGGCCTGTTCGCGCCCAAAAGAACAAACACCAACATTAGACAGTACGATCTTTCAAACTTCAAGAAATTACTGGATGTAGCTTTTATTTACAACCACGGAACAAAAATATCTAAGATTGCTAAATTTAGTCCAGAAAAAATAAAAGATGTAATTCTTGAAAATTCAGTAATACATAAAGAACATTACGCAATTAGTAGTCTTAAAAATGCAATGTTTGATTTTAGCACAGATCAATTTAACAAAATATTTTCTCAGCTTTTAAAAACAAAAACTTTTGATCAAGTATTTGAGAATGTTTTCATCCCCTTTCTTCATGAAATTGGTGTGCTTTGGCATGTAGGCACTATAGATGTGTCTCACGAGCGGTTTGTTTCTGAACTCATTAAAAGAAAAACGATAGAGCACATCGGGCTTTATACATCTAAAACTCAAAAACACAACAGCAATATCAAAGTGTGTTTATTTCTTCCCTATGATGAAATTCATGATATTGGTTTAATTTATGCAAATTATTTATTAGAAAAATCTGGAATTAAAACTACCTACCT
>JABHYI010000299.1 GCA_018656255.1 Bacteroidota bacterium | reverse complement strand
TAGACAACTTACCTGGAGGTGGGTTGGAGTTCTTGTATGAAGACAAAATACAATTTGACACTGCCGGAAATCAACAAGATGTTACCTTAATAACTCTAGTTAAAGATGCTGTTTTTTTGTTCCCAGAAGACCTAGGAAATGGTATTTATGAAACATTAACTCTAGGTAGTGGTGAGCAGGCCGAAGACATAGAAGGGTTTTTCTTAGATAATACAGAGCTACTTTTCACCAATGAAAAACCGTATGTAATTTACGGCTATGCAGCCGTTGGACCGGGTGATGAACTCATTATAGACCCCGGGGCGCGCATACATTTCCATAAAAAAAGTGGGTTACTAGTGGCCAACACGGCTTCCATAAAAGCAAACGGAATTCAAAGTCAAGATCTTGAGGCTATGGAGGGAGAGATTATATTTGAAAGTGATAGACTTGAACCTGCATTTGAAGATGTACCTGGACAATGGGGTACTATTTGGTGTACTGCAGGAAGCACTAACAATGAGTTTAGTTTTACTACCATTAAAAATGCTTCTGTTGGAATACTCATGGACAGCAATGATGGAGATAGAACCCTCACCCTAAAAAATACTCAAATTTACAACTCTGCCAATATTGGGCTGCTAGCCCGAACTGCAAATATCTACGGAGAAAACCTAGTGATTAACAACAGTGGGCAATCAAGCTTAGCGCTTTCTTTAGGAGGAACCTACACTTTTAACCACTGCTCTTTTGTAAATTATTGGTCTAATGGTTTTAGGTCATTTCCTGCCCTGCAAATAGATAATGGCCTGGAGACAGAAAATGGAGTTATTGCTTTTGATTTAACACAAGCAAATTTTAATAATTGTATTATCTATGGAAGTGAAAATATTGAGTTAGGCTTATTTCCTATTAACGAAAGTACCGCCTTTAACTTCTCACTCAATAGCACCCTACTTCGTTTTAATGACATTAATAACAATTTTGAAGGAAACCCTCTATATGAGTTTAATAGTACCGTGGTTGTAAACATTGACCCTGCCTTTGAAAATACGAGAGAAAATAACTTCAATATAGAAAAAAATGTCTCTGGAGCAGAGGGTATCGCAGACCCTAGTATTTCAAATCTAGTACCGCTAGATCTTAACGGTACTCCTAGGAATGATCCTGCAGATGCTGGCGCCTATCAAAGCACAGAGTTTCCTCCAGAGGGATAAAACATATCACATAAAAAAAACAGACATGGGAAAATCCGTGTCTGTTTTTTTATGACTGTAAATTAGTAGCTATAGCTTACCAAACAAATAAGGGTCTGTCACTCATCATGCTATTTACCATGATAGCAATTTCATCTAGTTTACTGTCTGAGTCGTGATTTGTAATAGCAGCGTCAATAAAATCTACAATTTGTTGCATATCTTTTTCTTTAAGACCACGAGTAGTTATGGCCGCTGTACCAACACGTATTCCGCTAGTTACAAACGGTGATTTGTCATCAAAAGGTACCATGTTTTTATTTACGGTTATGTCTGCTTTTCCAAGGGCAGCCTCTGCATCTTTACCCGTTATATTTTTGTTACGCAAATCAATAAGCATCATGTGGTTATCTGTACCGCCACTGATAATTTCATATCCTTTTTCCATAAAAGCTGCTGCCATGACAGCTGCATTATTTTTTACCTGAACCATGTAATGTAAAAACTCATCTGTAAGAGCCTCTCCAAAAGCAATTGCTTTGGCAGCAATTATGTGCTCTAGAGGTCCTCCTTGATTTCCTGGAAAAATACCACTGTCAAGCAAAGAAGACATCATACGTTTGTTACCGTTTTTAAGAGTAATCCCAAATGGGTTTTCAAAATCTTTACCCATTAATATCAAACCACCGCGAGGTCCTCGAAGGGTTTTGTGAGTGGTGGTGGTAATGACATGACAATGTGGTACTGGATCTGCAATGATTCCTTTGGCAATTAAACCTGCTGGGTGTGCAATATCTGCAAGTAATACAGCACCTACTTTATCTGCAATAGCTCTAAATCGCTTGTAATCTATCTCACGAGAATAGGCAGAAGCTCCAGCAATAATCATTTTAGGTTGTTCTTTTATTGCAATGGCTTCGATTTTATCATAATCAAGCATTCCGGTTTCTTTCTCTACACCATAAAATACTGGATTGTATAACCTTCCACTAAAATTTACGGGGCTACCATGTGTTAAATGACCACCATGAGATAAATCAAAACCTAAAAAAGTATCTCCAGGTTGTAAACAAGCATGAAAAACAGCTGTATTAGCCTGAGACCCACTATGAGGCTGCACATTTGCATATGCTGCGCCAAATAAAGCCTTTGCTCTATCAATGGCTATTTGTTCTACCTCATCAACAATCTCACAACCGCCATAATAGCGTTTTCCGGGATATCCTTCTGCATATTTATTAGTAAGTACAGATCCTGCGGCGTCCATAACTTGTTGGCTGGCAAAATTCTCTGATGCAATAAGCTCCAAACCGTCTAACTGACGCTGATGCTCTGCCTGGATTAATTCAAATATTTGTTCGTCTCTTTTCATAATAAGTGTAATGCTTGGTGTTTTTAAATCATCAGAAATGGTACTATTGAAACCTAAAATAGCATCAATAATTCAAAGTATTTCCGAAGAAAAAAAACAGTAAAACTATCTTTGTGTTAATTAAACATCAAAAATAGTAAAAGCAATCGTTACCTATTCTTAAAATTATATATTTGATGTAGATTTTACTAACAGAAATTAACAACTATGCCTTTAACTGCAAACGACCCCTCAAGAGTTTCATGGATTGATGTTCCACAAAACAGTGATTTTCCTATTCAAAACATCCCATTTGGTGTGTTTTTAACACGTGATGACATCATCACAATTGGCACCCGTATTGGTGATACCGCTATAGATTTAGGTGCTTTACACCAACTTGGATACTTTAAAGGAATTGACCTTACAGAAGATATTTTCCTTCAAGATAGTTTAAATGATTTTATTGCAGATGGACGCAAAACATGGCGACTTGTAAGAAATCGTATCAGTGATATTTTCTTGAAAAGCAACCAAGAATTACAAACAAATAGAGCCCATTGTGACAAAATATTATTTGCACTTGATCAAATTGAAATGCAGCTCCCTGTAGATGTTGGAGATTATACAGATTTTTACGCAAGTAAAGAACACGCAACCAATGTTGGAAGTTTGTTTAGAGACCCAGAAAATGCATTACTACCAAATTGGCTTCATATTCCTATTGGATACCACGGTAGAAGTTCATCTATAATTCCCTCTGGCACACCTGTAAGAAGACCTTATGGACAAACCAGACCCGCAGAAGATGGTGTTCCAGGATTTGGGCCAAGTAAATTACTAGACTTTGAACTAGAAATGGCATTTATAACCACAGATGCAAATGATTTAGGCAAAAGAGTGCCAATTAAAGAAGCAGAAGATTACATCTTTGGTTTGGTACAGTTTAATGACTGGAGTGCCAGAGATATTCAGGCGTGGGAGTATGTACCTCTTGGACCTTTTTTAGGTAAAAGTTTTGCCTCTACGATTTCTCCATGGATTGTAACTCTTGACGCATTAGAACCCTTTAGAACCCATGGTCCTATACAAGAACCGATGCCACTACCCTATTTACATCAAAGCGGCCCTATGAATTTTGACATCAATCTTGAAGCGTCCATAGCGCCAAAAGATGGATCTCCAACACTTGTCTGTAAATCAAACTTTAAGTACATGTACTGGTCTATGGCGCAGCAATTAACGCATCATACAGTAAACGGCTGTAACCTTCGTAGTGGTGATATGATGGGTAGTGGAACCATCTCTGGACCTACCAAAGACAGTTATGGATCTATGTTGGAGCTAACCTGGAAGGGTCAAAACCCACTTACACTCAATGATGGTAGCCAACGTAAATTTATTAATGACGGAGACACCGTTAAAATGACTGCCTATTGCCAAAAAGATGGTCTTAGAATTGGTTTTGGAACTTGTGACGGTGAAGTTTTACCTGCACAAGAATAATTAAAACCTTAGTGATTTAAGAAGGGTGACCGTAATTGGGACACCCTTCTTGTATTTTTATAGGATTGATCCTCTAAGGCTTGTCTTATATAAAATGGTATCTTTATTAAAAAAAAACGATTATGAAAAATATATACACCCTACTCATTGCTGCATTGCTATGTGTAACAGCCCAGGCTCAAGATACTTTTTCTATTATAGCCGTTGATCCTGCCACGGGTGATATTGGATCTGCAGGAGCATCTTGCGTTGATGGCGCTGCAAATTTTGGAGGCATTATAGACATTATCACTAAGATTATACCTGGCCGTGGTGGTGTAAATAGCCAAGCCTATGTATGCATACCAAACTCGAACCTAAACAATGCCATTAGCCAAATGGAAAATGGCGCAAGCCCAGATGAGATTATAGATTACCTATTGGCCAATGATGCTTGTAGCTCACAAAATTTTAATCCCGCTTTCAGACAATATGGTATTGCAGATTTTAACACCTCGGGGGAACCAAGAACTGCAGGTTTTACCGGAGATTCTACCGATGATTACAAAGAAGACATCCAAGGGCCCACCTATAGTGTGCAAGGAAATATTTTATTAGACCAAACAGTATTAAATAATATGCAAAATAACTTTAATACTGCCAGCGGAACACTAGCAGATAAATTAATGGCAGCCATGCAAGGCGCTAATTTTGCAGGAGCAGATTCTCGTTGTTTGGCAAGAGGAACCTCTTCTACCTCTGCATATTTATTGGTGTATAAAGCAGATGATGATATAGACAACCCTTTTTTACGTTTAAACATAGAAGAAATGCCATTTGGTGAAGAGCCTATAGACTCTTTGCAAATACTATACAATCAATTTCTAGGAGCCAATGATTTTGCTTTAGATGACAAACTACAGCTTTACCCTAACCCTGTAGCTGAACAGTTCACCCTAAAATATGAACCGGGAGTACTCATCAAAAATCTTAGCATTAGTGATATGCAAGGAAAAATAATACTCCAGCCAAAAATAGAAGCTTTAAATCAAGGAGCGATTACTATTTCTACTTCTAGTTTAATAAAAGGTATTTACTTCTTGCAGGTAGCTACTGTTAAGGGAATCCAAACAATAAAGTTTGTTAAACAATAAACCTTATAGAACATCTCAATAAAAAAGGTGCCCTTAAATAGGCACCTTTTTTTAATTGAATTTTGTTTTATAATTGGGTTATTTCTTGGTAGAGAGTTGCTGCTGTTGCCAATTGGTGATACCACCTTGAAGATCAAATATTTTAGTAAAACCAAGCTCTTTTAATATCTTGGATGCTTGTGCACTCCTGCCTCCTTTTTTACAATACACATATACTGGTTTGTCTTTATCAAGATGTGCTACTTTTTGTTTAAAATCTGTATCTGTAACACAAATGTTTTGTGCATCTTTAAGGTGACTAACAGCAAACTCATCTTTAGTCCTAACATCTACTAGTTGTGCACTAGGGTCTTTTAAAAGAACTTCATACATAGCTTTAGGAGCTATAACCTCTATAGTTTGAGATGCTACTTTAGTATCATTTTTTTGTGCATTTTTACAAGACACACTTGCTAGAGTTATCACTGTAGCAAAAATTAAAGTGATGTATTTTTTCATTTTTTAAATCGTTTTTTCTCCTTGCCACTCCATAAAGCCGCCCATAAGATTGTAAGCCTTTTCAAAACCAATAGAATTCATGATCATACAAGCTTGACCACTTCTGCCTCCAGATCTACAATACACATAATAACTTTTTGTTTTATCAAGGTCTTTAGCTCCCTCCATAAAGGCTCCGGCGTTCATTATATCTAGGTGCTTGGCGCCCGGAATGTGCCCTTGTTGGACTTCCTCAAGGGTTCTTACATCTAGAAGTATCGCATCAGGATCTGAGGATAGTTGCTCTGCCCATACTCTTTGAGTTA
>JABHYI010000275.1 GCA_018656255.1 Bacteroidota bacterium | reverse complement strand
TGGAGCAGGCAAGATCTGAGGATCCGTATCCTAAAATGCTTGCACTACTGCTGCAGCAGGGAACCACTAAGGCCGAAATACAAACTATAGAATCTGATATAGAGAGCCAAGTTCAACAGGCTCTAAGCAGCGCGCTAGCCGCTGAAGATCCTTCACCTGAAGATTTATTTACCCATGATTTTGCCCCAACACCAATAACACAAGAAGTAGGGGAGCGCACCCCAAAAGGAGCAGATAAAGTGGTGATGGTAGATTGCGCATTGTTTGCCATTGAAGAACTAATGGCAAAGCACCCAGAGTGTTTGTTATATGGACAAGATGTTGGAGGAAGACTTGGCGGTGTGTTTAGAGAAGCCGCAACCTTAGCTCAAAAATTTGGTGATAACAGGGTATTTAACACGGCCATCCAAGAAGCCTTTATTGTAGGGTCTACCGTGGGGATGAGCGCTGTTGGCCTAAAGCCAATTGTTGAGGTGCAATTTGCTGATTATTTGTGGCCAGGGCTTAATCAATTATTTACAGAAGTATCACGAAGTTGTTACCTCTCCAATGGCAAATGGCCTGTGTCAATGATACTCAGAGTGCCTATTGGCGCCTATGGTAGTGGCGGGCCGTATCACTCCTCCTCAATGGAGAGTGTGGTAAGTAACATAAGAGGATTAAAAATAGCCTATCCAAGTAACGGTGCAGATTTAAAAGGGCTTATAAAAGCAGCCTATTACGATCCAAATCCTGTGGTTATTTTTGAGCATAAAGGTTTGTATTGGTCTAAAGTGCCAGGAACAAAAGGAGCAACAAGTGTAGAGCCTAGCGAAGATTACATGCTTCCCTTTGGGAAGGCTTGGGTACTGCAAGAAATTTGGAAAAAAGAGGAAGATGAGACCTTGCCTATTATTACCTACGGTATGGGAGTACACTGGGCAATAAATGCTACTGCGGCACTTGGTCTTCAGGATGTTGTAGAGATTGTAGATTTGCGCACGCTACATCCTCTAGATTATGATACTGTTTTTGCCTCTGTAAACAAATGCGGTAAGTGTTTGGTGGTTACAGAAGAGCCAAGTGAAAATAGTTTTAGTAGAGCTTTGCAAGGACGTATCCAGGAGGAATGTTTCCAGTCTTTGGATGCTCCCGTGATGATCATTGGTTCTGAGAATATGCCAGCCATACCACTCAATAGCGTATTAGAGCAAACCATGATACCCTCTACAGAAAAAGTACAAGAAAAAATTATTGAAATTTTAAACTATTAAAAAAATTGCCCTAAAGGTATATTTAGGTTATTTCTTTCTGTAAGGATCTTCTTCACTACTTGTTATTCCTAGGGCCTTATACACAAAATCGAAAGTAGATAACAGCTCTGGCTGTCCATCAACAATGGCAATGTTGTGCTCAAAATGCGCACTTGGTTTCCCGTCTTGGGTCACAATGGTCCAGCCATCTTTAAGTTGTTTGATACGGCGTGTACCAAGGTTAATCATAGGTTCTATGGCAACGGTCATACCTTCTATAAATTTTTTGCCACGACCCCTGCGGCCATAATTAGGCATTTCTGGATCTTCGTGCATGGTTTTACCAAGCCCGTGTCCTACCAATTCTCTCACAACGCCATACCCATGGCTTTCGCAGTAGTTTTGGATAGCAAAACCCACATCGCCAACGCGGTTTCCAGCTTTTAACTCCTGTATACCAACATAGAGAGATTCTTTAGTCACTTGAAGTAATTTTTTTGTTTCTTGGGCTACTTCACCTACCTCAAAAGTGTAGGCATGATCTCCATAAAAGCCGTGCTTTATTGCGCCACAATCTATACTAACAATATCTCCTTCTTTTAGTGGGACGTCTGTAGGGAGTCCATGAACAATTGCCTCGTTTACACTAGTTAAAAGTGTAGAGGGGCAGTCATACAAGCCTAAAAATCCAGGAACCGCATCTTGCTCGCGTATATAGGCTTCTGCCATGGTGTTTAACTCATTGGTAGTTACACCCACCTTTACCTCTGTGGCTAGCATTCCTAATGTTCTTGAAACAACTAACGCAGCTTCTCTCATTAGTTCTATTTCTTCTCTAGATTTTGTAATAATCATAGTACCTGTTAAAAGTTAAACCAACCTTTTTTCTTGCTTGGCTTTTGGGGGCTTAGTTCCCCGATAATTTCTTGGTAAATTTCTCCCCAGCTTTTCATGCCTCCAATATTTCTATCGTCAATAAAAATATCTGCATTTATTTTTCGGCTGTAGGAGGTGTCATAATCTTCCTCAGGAAAACTCATATTTACAGCATAAAAAGTAATACCGTGTTTTTTGCAAAATGCAACTGCCTGGTCAAGTTCTTTACCTCTTCTGTAGGTCCACAAGATTACCCTATGTCTATTTTCTTGTAATTTTTTAATAGTTTCAAACGCAAAGATAAGGGGCTTTCCAATTTTTGGATAGGCATTTTCTACAATGGTGCCGTCAAAATCTATGGCTATAGTAAGGGTGTCTTTCATGTTAACTAGTTACTGTTTGACTTGGTAAAATTACAAAGAAAATTACCACCAGAGCTTATTATTCTGCGTATGCTGGCGTGTATGCTTTATTTGTAACAATGGTAAGGATATCTTCTTCAAGGGTTGCTGTTTGAGCATATTCAACAAAACGTCCTATTTCTTGTTCTTGCTTGTAAAAAATAAAAGTAGGTACATAGGCAATATTAAGCTCTTTTTCATAGCCCTGTGGGGTATCTTTATCATGAGATACAGCGACCATCTCTATGCGCTCTTCATTGATACCAATACTCTTTACTATTTTGTAAAAATGCGGAACTTCACGCTGGCTATCCTCACACCAAGTGCCCATAAAAGCTTTGATGTACACACCTGTAAGCTCTTTTTTAAGCTCAATTAATGTAATAGAATCTGGGGTATAGGCTTTGAAATTTTCAGACATCCAAGGAAATAAACTATCGTTTTTAAAATCTGCGTAGCGCACCTTTCCTAGTAGCATTTTTTCACCCTCATTTTCTGGGTCTGCTACAAGTTTATCGCTAATGTAGTTTTCTTGGGTATTTTCTGTAATAGTTTGCTGGGTTTTTTGTGTCTGGTCTTTACATGAGAGTAGGCTTAAACAAGCAAAGGCTATCAGTACTGTTTTTGTGTTTAAATAGTTCATCTTTAAGAATTTTTTATACTAATGATTTTTGTGTCATCTGCTTTGGCTGGGCAACGCCCATGATGTGCAGTATTGTAGGTGCAATATCTCCTAGAACACCGTCATCCACATTTTTTATCTCTGGATCTACCACAATAAGCGGTACAGGGTTTATGGTGTGGGCCGTATTTGGTGAGCCATCTGGATTGCACATGGTCTCGCTATTACCGTGATCTGCGATGATAACGGT
>JABHYI010000298.1 GCA_018656255.1 Bacteroidota bacterium | reverse complement strand
CAAATGTCTCGCCATAGCATTGAAGGAGACTATGATCAAACACGATTGTATGATTTAATATGGAAACGCACTCTGGCCTCACAGATGAGTGATGCACAATTAGAGCGTACCAATGTAAAAATCGCTGTAACATCATCTCAAGGGGTGAAAGAGCAGTTTACCGCAAACGGAGAGATGATCAAGTTTGACGGGTTTTTGAAAGTATACCTTGAAGGCATTGATAATGACGAACAGGAACAGGAAGGAATGCTTCCAAAACTAGTAAAAGCAGATGTATTGAGCGCAAATCATATCACTGCTACAGAGCGCTTTACAAGGCCACCATACCGTTTTACTGAAGCTTCTTTGGTAAAACAATTAGAGGAGCTGGGTATTGGTAGACCTTCTACATATGCGCCAACAATTTCTACCATAATTAGTAGGAAATATGTTGAAAAAGGAACCGTAGAGGGTGTAGAAAGAAAATACCTTCAACTCACATTAGAAAACCAAATTTTAAAAGACAACACACTTCTTGAGACCATAGGGAGTGATAAAGGAAAATTAGTGCCTACAGACATTGGGATGATCGTAAATGACTTTCTAGTGGAGCATTTCTCCTCGGTATTAGATTTTAATTTTACAGCCAAGGTAGAGCAAGATTTTGATGACATCGCAGACGGTAAAGAAGACTGGAAGCATATGCTAAAAGAGTTTTACGGAAAGTTTCACCCAACGGTTGAGGATGTTAAAGAAAATGCTGAAAGAGAAAGTGGAGAGCGTATTTTAGGAAAAGATCCAGAAAGTGGTAGAACTGTTTTGGTACGTCTAGGAAAATTCGGGCCAATGGCTCAAATTGGCGCTCCAGATGATGATGAGAAAAAATTTGCAAGTCTGCGTCCAGACCAACAATTGCATTTGGTAACCTTTGACCAGGTAATGGATTTGTTTAAGCTTCCCAAAGACTTGGGCACCTATGAAGATGAGCAGGTAGATGTTAATAACGGTCGTTTTGGACCCTACGTAAGGTTTGGAAAAATGTTTGTTTCCTTGCCAAAAGGAATAGACCCTCTTGATGTAGACATGTCTTATGCAATTGAGCTAATTGAAGAAAAGAAAAAAGCAGATGCTCCTGTGTATATTTATGAAGACTTGCCAGTGCAAAAAGGAACGGGTCGTTTTGGTCCCTTTATAAAATGGAACAACATGTTTATTAATGTCAATAAAAAGTATGACTTTGATGCCCTAAGCGATGCAGATATTATTGAGTTAATAGAAACAAAAAAGCAAAAAGAGATTGACAAGCTTATTCATAACTGGGAAGAAGAAGGGATTCGTCTAGAGAAAGCTAGATGGGGACGCTTTAATCTTCTAAAAGGAAAAACAAAAATTGAGTTGCCAAAAACAACAAAGGCAGAAAAAATGACTTTGGAGGATGCGCAAGCTATTTTAGAGAAAAACGCTCCTAAGAAAAAGAAGAAAAAAGCCGCTGCGAAGAAAAAAGCGCCTGCAAAAAAGAAGGCTGCTGCAAAGAAAAAATAACCACATACTATAATAGTTTCATCTTTTGATAGAATTTCTTACCCCAGTCTCAAAGCCTGTTATCGCTCATCGCGAGGTATTGCCTGCAGGCACTATAGGAAAACAGTTGTTAGTGCACACTATCAAGGGAGAGTTGCCAGATTTAAAAGATGTTAAGTTTGCTATTTTTGGGTGTAAAGAAAACAGACGTGACATAGATTATATGGGCCTTGACGTACAGTTTGACACTATTAGAATGTCCCTCTACGGGCTGTATCCTGGAAACTGGAAACACACTATTGCAGATCTTGGAGATATAGAAAAAGGAGCAAGTGTAGAGGACTCTTATTTTGCTGTAAAAGCAGTTACGGCCTCGCTTCTTAAAAAAAACATTATTCCAATTATTTTAGGAGGTAGCCAAGATGCCTTATATGCTCAATACCGTGCCTATGACGGTGTTTGTTCTATGATAAATATGGTTAATATCGACACCCGCTTTGATTTGGGAGATGCAGAGGCGGCAATTACCAACAAATCTTATGTTGGAAAAATTATTGTAGACAAACCTTACAACCTATTTAACTATAGTGTGCTGGGGTATCAATCATTTTTCAATCCCCCACAAGAGATTGCACTGATGGAAGCGCTCTATTTTGATGCCCACAGATTAGGAGTAGTTACTGCAGATATTAAAGATGTAGAGCCTATCTTCAGAAATGCAGATTTGGTTAGCATGGATATTTCTTCAATAAAAAGTGCAGAATTAGGAAGTTATAACAAGGAGAATCCAAATGGCTTTGATGGCAGGGAAATATGCGCAATATCTAGATATGCAGGAATAAGTAATAAGGTATCTTCTTTTTCATTATTTGAAATTACAGACTTTACTAATTCTAGATCTGGAGCGATGCTTCTGGCTCAAGTATTGTGGTACTTCATTGAAGGTGTAAATTTTAGGGTTTCTGATGATGATTTTATGGACCTAAAACACTATACAACCTACAAGGTGCCCATTGATAATGAGGTTTTAATATTTAAAAAAAGTAACAAGACTGGAAGATGGTGGATAGAATTGCCTTTTATTTCAAATATTGATAATAAATTGAAATCATCTACGTTATTACCATGCACCTATGGCGAATATTTGGGTGCAACAAATCAGGAAATACCTGAAAGGTGGCTTAAAGCCCGCCGAAAGAACGAAGTTTGACCAATTAAAATTGAATAATTTTTAACAAGTGTTTTTTAAGAAATTTGTTGTTTTTTTTAAAATATATCGATAGGTTTACACACTTGAAACTAGAATTTAACCCAGTACCTATGAAAAAGTTTATTGCATTGGCTGCGATTGTTGCCTTAATGTCCAGTTGTAACTCTGGAGACAGAGGGGAACTTGTTGGAGTAAAAGGTAAAAAATGGCTCCCAGAGAAACCCTATGGAATGACTCTTATACCAGGTGGCGCCTTTGTTATGGGTAAATCTGGAGATGATTTTGTAGCCGTCAATGACGCTCCTACAAAAACGGTTACTGTTCGCTCCTTTTATATGGACGAGACAGAAATTACCAATTCAGAATACCGTCAATTTGTAGAGTGGGTTAGAGATTCAACAGTGCGTTTAAAATTGGCTATTCTAGCAGATGAATTAGGAGAAACTCCCGGAGATGGAGAAGCCGGTATTGGAGATTTTGCATTTCTTGACAACGAAGATGAAGAGAAAACACCTTATGACCAATACATGGAAGATAACTACTATGGAATGGGAGATGATTTTTATGAGGGAAGAAAAATCAATAATAACATAGATTTAATTTGGGACACCGCAGAGTATCCTGATGAGTATTACGTAGAGGTAATGGATAGTATGTACCTGCCAATGGAAGAATCTTACAACGGGCAGCGTACACTAGATGTTTCTAAACTTAATTTCCAGTATTCTTACATGGATATTGGAGAGGCTGCACAAGACAAGTCAAAACAAAGAAAAGATTTTATCAAAAAAGAAAGTCTTAACATATATCCAGACACAACTGTTTGGATTAGAGATTTCAACTACTCCTACAACGAGCCGATGCACAATGATTACTTCTGGCACCAGGCCTATGGGGACTACCCGGTTGTTGGGGTAACTTGGAAACAAGCCAAAGCATTTGCAGCTTGGAGAACCTTGTATAAAAATTCAAATCAGAAAAAAAGAGATCGTGAGTTCGTAAATTCATTCCGTCTTCCTAGTGAAGCAGAATGGGAGTATGCTGCTCGTGGTGGTATTCAAGGAGGAGATTTTCCTTGGGGAGGACCTTACACGAAAAATGACAGAGGTTGCTTTTTAGCAAACTTTAAACCCCTTCGTGGAGACTATGCCGCAGATCAAGCTTTGTACACCGTAGAGGCCAATTCATATGAGCCGAATGATTATAACTTGTTTAATATGGCAGGTAATGTAGCCGAGTGGGTAGATAGTTCTTATGAGGCTGCTTCTTATGATTATAATTCAACAATGAACCCTCTTGTAAATGACCCAACAAACCAACGCAAAGTAACTCGTGGCGGCTCATGGAAAGATGTTGCTTACTTTTTAGAGGTTAGTTCTAGAAACTATGAATATGCAGATTCTGCAAGAAGCTACATTGGTTTTAGAACCGTACAAGATTACATGGGTACAGATATTACTTTAAATCAAAACTTCGGTGACGCGAGATAAAACGTTAAAAACTTAAACTTAAACTCAACTACTTAAACTTAAACTAAAAAAAAATTATTATGGCACAGTCAAAGTCTACAAAAAAATTATTTAACATGGCCTATGGCCTTGGAGCATCGATTGTAATTATTGGTGCATTATTTAAAATTCTTCACTGGGACTTTGGTTTTCCATTTGATGGAAATACATTATTAACAGTAGGTCTTGTGACCGAGGCACTTATTTTTGCCATTTCTGCTTTCGAACCAATAGATGATGATCTAGACTGGTCTTTAGTATACCCAGAATTAGCTGGAGGAGCAGCCTCTGGTGGAAAGGGAGAGTCTCCAGAAGGTCTTTTATCAAAAAAATTAGACCAGATGTTAAAAGATGCCCGCATAGATGGTGAGTTAATCACGAGTCTTTCTACAAGCATTTCTTCTTTAGAAGGTGCAGCAAAAGGAATGACACCAACTGCCGATGCTATGAACTCTACTAAAAAGTACAGCGAAGAAATGGCAATGGCTGCGGCTCAAATGGAATCATTAAATAGTTTGTATAAAGTACAGGTAGAGTCTACATCACGTCAAACTGAGGTGAATGAGCGTGTTGCAGAAAATGCAGAGCAATTAAAAGCACAAATGGAGCACTTAACAACAAGTCTTTCTTCATTAAACGGAGTATACGGTGGTATGTTATCAGCAATGAGCAGAAACTAATCATAATTTCAATAAATAAAAATATTTAAAATAAAATTATGGCAGGAGGAAAACAAACCCCTAGACAGAAGATGATTAACCTTATGTACTTGGTTTTCATCGCGATGTTGGCATTAAATATGTCGAAGGAAGTATTATCTGCATTTGGATCAATTAATGAAAAATTAGATCGTGCAAATACAAGTTATGCGTCTAAAAACTCTTTAGCATTGGCCGAGATTTCAAAAAAGGCAGATGAGAACGATGAGTTTAAGGCAGCTGCAGCAACTGCTAATGCTGCAGATCAATTATCAAAAACCTACAATGATTATATAGCACTCCAAAAAGAAATGCTATTGTCTGAGGTTGAAGATAATACAGACTATGAAACCATGGATACCTCTGGTTATCTAGATGCACTTTATTATGAAGGTGGTACCATGACAGAAGCTGGTCAAGAGTTTTTAAATCAAATGGATACCTACAGAAATGGTATGGTAGCATTACTTGGAGATTCTAATCCAACCTTAACAAATCAACTTAATAATGATTTCAGCTCTGCAGACATTACAGATGGTGAAGGAGTGGTTAAGGACTACATAAGCTACAATTATGTTGCTTTTCCTATGGTTTCTTCATTAACTAAAATGACGCAAATCCAAAACGATATCAAGTCTGTAGAAAATGAATTGTTATCTACACTTCTTTCAGGAAACCTGAAGCAACTTGCAAAGCTTGATAACTATGAAACTGTTATGACAACCTCTAAGGGAGCCTATTATACAGGTTCTACCTTTGATGGTATGTTATCACTGGGTCGAGTAGATGCTTCTACAAGACCTGCAAGAGTTGAGTTATTGGTGGATGGAAAAGAAGTCAAGGACAACCAATTTGAGTATGACGGTGGTAAAGTAGTGCTTAAAGTAGGAACTGGTTCAGTTGGTGATCATAAAATTACTGGAAAACTTGTTTACATGCAAGATGGTAATGAGGTTGAGGTACTTGTAGACAAAAAGTTTACAACCATTAATAAACCAAATAATGCTACTATTGCTGCAGATAAGATGAATGTGGTGTATCGTGGGGTGTCTAACCCAATGACTATTACATTTGCGGGTATTCAAGATAACAAGATTAGAGCTAACGCTTCAGGGTTAAGTAAAGTGAAAGGAAGTTCATATATGATGAACCCTGGAACGGGTAGAGAAGTAACTATTAATGTATCTGGTACCCTTCCTGACGGAGATCCGGTAAGAGATAGTGCAACTTTCCGTATTAAGGATATTCCACGCCCAACAGGAACCATTCGTGGTGAAGATGGAGATGGAGGTTGTGTTAGAATGCAACGTCAAGGACTTGAGAAGTCAAGTGTTGGTGCAGCATTACAGGATTTTGATTTTGATCTTAAGTTAAATGTAACTGGATTTAGTTTCAAAGTAAGTGGTCAACCAACAATCAAGGTAAATGGCAGAAAATTAAATAGTCAAGCCTCTGGAGCTCTTAAAAGAGCAAAGCGTGGTGAGACACTTCAAATTTTTGACATCACTGCAAACATAGCTGGAAACAGCGGTTACAAATTGAAGAAGATTTCTCCAATTTGTATTGAGTTAACAAACTAAGAAATATAATAATCACGCTTTACATGCGTTATTTTTAATGTCAAGGGTGATTATTACGATTACTTTTTTAATAAAAGAACAAATGAAATTTAGGAATATAGTTTTAGCTGCTTTTGTTGTTGTTCTAGGTATATCTAGTGCAAATGCACAATTAAATATATTAAACTCTACAACACCAGAGGATATTGGAGTAAAAACCTTAGATCAACTCGCCTACGATAATGATGAGCCATTGCCATATGGTTATATTGACGAGCGTGATTTGCTTTGGTCAAAGGCCACCTGGGAGATTATCGATCTTGATGAGCGTGTTAACTTCCCATTATACTATCCTATAGATACCAACAACATTGGTTCTGATAGACGTCCTTTATATGATGTTCTTGTAACCAACATGAAAAACGGTACTATAAAAGATGTGTATTCAGACTCTTATTTCACTCAAAAAAGAACCCTAAAAGATTTAGACGCTTCTTTAGTGTATAGAGATACTACAGATTATGGTATTGACCAATTCAATGCAGAAGGCATTGTAGATGATGAGTATATTAGAGAATTCACTCTTGATGCTGCAGATATAGAGCAGTGGAGAATACGAGGGTTATGGTATTTAGATTCTCGCCTTGGCGAACTTAGATATCGTGTACTAGGAATTTGCCCTGTCGCTCCAGAGGCACGATCAAAAGCTTTTGCAGATGATGGTGGTGGTGATAATTTAGTTGAGCTGTTTTGGGTTTATTTTCCAGCTGCACGAAATGTACTGCATGAGGCAAAAGCTTTTAATAGAAAAAACACCTCAAGACCTATTTCTTTTGATCATTTATTAAACTCAAGAAGATTTAATAGTCTCATTTACAAAGAAGAAAATGTTCAAGGAGATAGAGCTGTTAAAGAATACATAAGTGAAAATGCATTTATGCAACTTTTGGAGTCAGACAGAATAAAAGAACAAATTAGAAATATTGAAATAGATCTTTGGAACTATTAATTTAAAAGTACATACTTCAAAAAAAGCTCTACAAGTGTAGGGCTTTTTTTATGCCATATATTTTGTTGTGTTAGGTGCCAATTTCATACGGGTTATAATTCTCTGTTTTGCCAAGATTGTTTTATTATATTTACTGTAATGAAACTAACCCGCAAAAAAGAAATAGTTGTTGTTGCAGCAAAACTATTTAAAGAAAAAGGATACAGTGCCGTTTCAATGAGAGACATTGCCCAGCAAATGGATATAAAGGCGGCAAGTTTATACAACCACATTAAAGGTAAACAGGAAATCTTATCCTCCTTGGTACTCCATGTTGCTAAAGAATTTACCAACAGCACTCAAACCATTACCGCTCAAGACGGCACTGCTTTGCAGCGCCTAAAAAAACTCATTGAAGTACATATAGATATAACCGTGCACCATGCAGATGCCATTGCGGCTTTAAATAACGATTGGATGCATCTCGATGGCCAAGATTTGTTAGACTTTATTGCCATGCGAGATCAGTACGAAGAAAATTTCAGAAGCATTATAAAACAAGGAATCCAAGAAAAGCAAATTAAAGCCAAAGAACCTGAGGTTATCCTTTTTTCAATCCTCTCAACCCTAAGAACCCTCTATCTCTGGAATGAGAAACGAGGAAAACTAGAGGTAAATGTTTTAAAGAAAGAATTGGTATCTGTACTAATATCTGGTATTGTATAATTATTTTGAGATATTTGCTAATCTAACTAACAATCGTTAGTTTTGTAGAATAATACAACTATATGGCTTCATTTCATACATTAAAAATTAAGAACATAACCAAGCAAACCCCAGATTGCTCTGTTATTAGCTTTGAAATGCCCGCTAGTTTATCTAAAGCGTTTTATTATACCCAAGGCCAACACCTAACCCTTAAGGCAATCATTGATGGCCAGGATACAAGGCGCTCTTACAGTATTTGTTCTAGTATGGTAGATCACCAGTGGCAGGTAGCTGTTAAAAAAATTCCGGGAGGAGTGTTTTCCAGCTATGTAAATGATGTATTGCAAACTGGAGATACCCTAGAGGTAATGCCTCCAAGTGGAAAGTTTGGTGTTCCAATCTCAACCCAAGAAAAAACATACATAGCCTTTGTGGCTGGAAGTGGTATTACTCCAGTACTCTCTATGATAAAGACACACCTAGCAAAAGAGCCAAAAGCCAGGTTTAAATTATTCTATTTGAATCGTACTGTAAAATCTATTATCTTTAAGGAACAAATAGAACAGCTTAGAAATCAGTATTTTGGGAGGTTAGAGATTTTTTATTTCTTAACCAAAGAGCACAGAGATGCTGAGCTTTTTAACGGGCGTTTTACACAAGAGAAATTAGGTGAAATATTCAGTAAATTAGTACATGTGCCGGCTCTTGATGAAGCCTTTTTGTGCGGCCCAGAGGAGATGATATTTTTGGTTCAAAAAGCACTAATGAATGCTGGTATGCCAGAGGCTAATATTCACTATGAGTTATTTGTTTCTGGACTAACTGAAGAGGATAAAAAACGTGCTGCACGGCTGTCTCAGCAAAGTTTAGAGGGAGTAGAAGTAACAATTGTAGATGGTGGTAAAGAGTTTCATTTTACCATGACAGAACATTATGATAATATTTTAGATGCTGCCCTAGAAGCAGGAGCAGATTTGCCATTTGCCTGTAAAGGTGGTGTGTGTTCTACCTGTAAATGTAGAGTTTTAGATGGCAATGTAGAGATGAAAATAAATTATGCGCTCAATGATAAGGAAGTGTCACAAAACCTTGTTTTGAGTTGTCAGGCAGTACCCACCACAGATAAAGTAAAAGTTGATTTTGATGTATAAATCTTAAAAACTATGAGTAACGAACAAATAAAAAACTTAGAAGAAATTTTTGAAGCGCGCATTGCACGTGATGAAAAAATAGAGGCCAAGGATTGGATGCCAGAGAAATATAGAAAGACGCACATTCGTCAAATCTCTCAGCACGCTCATTCAGAGATTGTTGGGATGCTGCCAGAAGGAAACTGGATTAGTAGAGCGCCTTCTTTAAGAAGAAAGGCAGCTCTCCT
>JABHYI010000260.1 GCA_018656255.1 Bacteroidota bacterium | reverse complement strand
GCTTTTTCTGCCTTGCGGTAGTAGTCAGAAACTAGCCCGCCAAACTCTTCCATTTCTTCTTCAGAGAAAGAAGCTTTTACTTCTTCTTTAATTGCTGCAAATGAAGCAGTACGCTCTTGCTTGGTAGATCCAGCTTTAGCCACTGCATATACTTTATCATAAGCCATATCATGAACTCTTTTTACAAGCGCTTCATTATCTGGCTCTTCTGCGTAATCGCGTACTTCTTTTCTTCCGAAAGCGTCAGCTAAACGATGTTGCGCCTCAATTTGAACTTTAATAGCTTCGTGTGCAAACTTAATAGCCTCGATCATTTCTTCTTCAGAAATCTCGTCCATTTCACCTTCTACCATCATTACAGAATCTGCAGAGGCTCCAATCATCATATCGATGTCAGACTCTTCCAATTGTGCTCTTGTAGGGTTTATAACAAACTCACCATTGATGCGTCCAACTCTAGCCTCAGAGATAGCACATTCAAAAGGGAAATCTGATAGTTGGATTGCTGCAGATGCAGCAAGTCCTGCCATTGCATCTGGCATAACATCATCATCATGAGACATTAACTGTATCATCACCTGCGTTTCTGCGCTGTAGTTCTTTGGGAATAATGGACGTAATACACGATCCACTAAACGCATCGTTAATACTTCACCATCACTTGGGCGTGCTTCTCTTTTGAAGAACCCACCAGGATAACGCCCTGCCGCTGCAAACTTCTCTCTGTAATCAACGGTTAAGGGTAAAAAGGGTAGATCTTTTTGCTCGTAGTTAGAAACTACTGTACAAAGCATCATACATTTTCCAGACTGTACCACGACAGATCCGTGCGCCTGTTTTGCTAATTTTCCAGTTTCGATAGTAATCTCTCTACCGTCACCAAGGTCTATGACCTCTTTAAATACTTTAGGTATCATATTTTTCATTTATGATGCGCACCTGCGCATCGTTAATTTGGCCAAGGTTTGATTTTCAAACCAAGTGTTGTTGTGTTGTGTGTGGTTTGACCAATGAAAAACTAAAGGGTAGCCTTTTCAGTACTTAAATATAATAAAAAAGTAAGGGGCTCAGTGAGCCCCTTGCATAGATTACTTACGTAATCCTAATTCTTTTACAATTGCTCTGTAACGTAAAATGTCTTTTTTCATTAGATAGTCTAATAAAGAACGACGCTTACCTACAAGCATCACTAGAGAACGCTCAGTGTTGTAATCTTTGTGATTTGCTTTCAAATGCCCCGTAAGGTGTTGAATTCTGTAGGTGAATAATGCGATTTGACCTTCTGTGTTACCAGTGTCTGTTGCAGATTTTCCGTGTTTTGCGAAAATCTCTTGTTTTTCTTTTGGATCTAAATACATGCTAATATTTTTGTAAATGATTTTTATGTATGAATTATGTGTATCATAATTCGGGTGCAAAAATAGTAAAATTCACTGATATGGCATTGTTTGATAGCATATTATTTAAAAAACCTGAGACCCTACTTTTTTTAATGCTCTTACAATAGCTCAAAAAAGCCTAAAGGGTTACTAAAACAAAAACCCCCTTCTATTGTTTAAATAGAAAGGAGTTTATGATATAGTGTTGATTGCTCTAAAAAATACGCTAGAATTTTCTTATGCTGTTTTTTCGCGCAGTGGTTTGTTTTGAACTAAATCTAGGTATAAATTAATCTTACGTTTCATGTCCTTGCGGTGTGAAATGAAATCTAAAAACCCATGTTCTAAAACAAATTCTGCACTTTGAAAACCATCTGGCAGGTCTTTACCCGTTGTGTCTTTTACAACACGAGGTCCTGCAAAACCAATTAAGGCACCTGGCTCACTTATGTTAATATCACCTAGCATTGCAAAAGATGCTGTTGTTCCTCCTGTTGTTGGATCTGTACATAAAGATACGTAGGGTATCCCTGCATCTGCCAATTGCGCAAGCTTTGCACTAGTTTTAGCCAGTTGCATGAGTGATAAAGCAGCTTCCATCATCCTAGCACCACCACTTTTGCTTATAAGTAAAAAAGGAGTTTTGGTTTTTAAAGCATGATCTGCAGCACGTGCTATTTTTTCTCCAACAACGCTACCCATAGAACCTCCAATAAAACTAAAGTCCATACATGCAATCACTAAGTTTTGCCCCATAGATTTTCCTACCGCCGTTCGTACAGCATCATTTAAACCTGTTTTCTTTTGAGCATCTTTAAGCCTGTCTACATATTTCTTTTTGTCTTCAAACTTTAAAGGATCTTTAGAGGTAAGATCACTGTCTAGTTCTTTAAATTTATTGTTGTCAAATAAAATCTCAAAATATTCTTTACTACCAATACGCACATGGTACCCATCTTCTGGACTCACATAGAAGTTTTTTTCTAACTCTTCTGCGTCTACTATTTTACCAGTTGGAGATTTGTACCACAATCCTTTTGGTACATCTTTTTTATCCTCGGTAAGGGTGTTGATTCCTTTTTTTGTTCTTTTAAACCAAGCCATATTGTAGTGTGTTTAAAACGTATTGTTATGAAATTTTGATTATAATGTGTTCACATTATTAAGGTCTTCAAAGGCCTTTGTAAGACGTTTTTTGAATGTTAGTTCTGCCCCACGCATCCATTTTCTTGGATCGTAATATTTTTTATTTGGGATATCTCCACCATCTGGATTTCCAATTTGAGTTCTAAGGTACTCAATATTTTTGGTCATGTAATCACGAGGCCCTTCTGTAAAAGCAAATTGAAGATCTGTGTCAATATTCATCTTTACAACTCCATACCCAATAGCCTCACGAATTTCTTCAACAGTAGATCCACTTCCTCCATGAAATACAAAATCTACAGGATTTGAACCTGTTCCAAATTTTTCTTGAACAAATTCCTGAGAATTTTTTAAGATTTTTGGGGTTAGTTTTACATTTCCGGGTTTGTATACACCGTGTACATTACCAAATGCAGCTGCAATAGTAAACTGGTCACTTACTTTCATTAATTCTTCATAGGCATAAGCCACCTCTTCTGGTTGTGTGTATAGCTTTGAAACATCTACATCACTATTATCAACACCATCTTCTTCTCCTCCTGTAATACCAAGTTCAATCTCTAAAGTCATACCTATTTTGCACATACGAGCTAGATACTCTTTGCAAATAGCAATGTTCTCTTCAATAGGTTCTTCACTAAGATCAATCATGTGAGAGCTGTAAAGAGGTTTTCCAGTTTCTTTAAAGTGCTGTTCTCCTGCATCTAAAAGCCCGTCAATCCAAGGCAATAATTTTTTTGCACAGTGGTCTGTATGTAAAATTACTGTTGCTCCGTATAACTCTGCTAGTTGGTGTACATGCTTTGCGCCTGCAATTCCTCCAGCAATAGCCGCTTGATGATTATCATTAGACAATCCTTTACCTGCATTAAACAAACATCCTCCATTAGAGAATTGAATGTTGACAGGAGCGTTTAACTCAGCGGCAGTTTCCATTACTGCATTTACACTACTATTTCCTACAACATTTACTGCTGGCATAGCAAATCCTTTTTCTTTAGCATATGCATGGATTGCTTGAATTTCTTTTCCAGAAGCAACTCCTGGTTTGATTGTATGTGACATAATTTTGTTTAAAATTTAAAGCAAAAATAATGAATTTAAGTTATAATTAACAGTCAATCCTAGTGCATTTATTTCTCTTTTTGTGGGATGGCTTTACTAGCGGGGGAAACCCCTTTATGAACTAGTTTTTAGAAAAATAAATTTTGAAATTTTTCTCAAGCTCTACCCCAATTTCTAATCCTCTAGAAAGGATAATTGATTCCGATATTAAAAACAGCATTGGCAAAGTTACTTTCTTTGAACCACCTGTTTGACTCAGAGAGTGCTGGGTTGTGTATTTTAAAACCGGTGTCCAGTCTAGCTACAAAAAAACCAAAATCATATCTTAGACCCAGACCACTTGCAAGGGCAAGCTCTTTTAAATCTTCTAAGCCGCTAAATTTAAGTGATTCGTCTTTTACATTATCCAGTGCATTCCAGATATTTCCACCATCTATAAATAGTGCTCCTTTAAAGGCTCCTAAAATAGGGAAGCGGTATTCTAGGTTAAAGGCAAGCTTGAAGTTTGCTTCGTTAAATTCAAATAGGCTACCGCTAGATCCTGGACCAAGATCATAGGGTCTCCAACCTCTATTATCATTAGCTCCACCTGCAAAATAACTTCTTGTAAAGGGGATGCTTTCGCTATTTCCGTAAGGAACCGCTATACCGCCAAAGGCACGAATGGCCAGTACATAATCGTTAGAGACCTGCCAGTGTTTAATAAATTCTGCTTCTACTTTTGCATATTGAGAAAAAACAACACCTAGGGTTTCATAATTTTCATTATTGTTTTTTTCGAGTCCAAGAATGTTTGAAATACCCGAGAGTATTTCTCCAGCTGTTTCAAGTTTCCAACGAAGTCTTGAGAAGTTTTTGTCAAATATATTCTCTCTCGTATCTTGTGTCCAGGTAAAATTTGTCGCAAAAATAAGATTGTTTTCTGTTAATCTAGCCTCGCGTTGTATCACACTAAAAAGGGTGTTGGTTTGATCTTGATCCAGCGGATAGGCTCCTTGAGCACTATTGTTTAAAAACGTATCAATGCCCGAGGGGATTCCTAATTGGATTTCATTGTCTTGAGAGATAGAATACAGAGAAGGGTCTATGGTTCCTGGATTGGAGTTCTCAATATCTTGCGCAATTTCATTTGCTTGATTGTAGGAGTTGGTGTAGATGTTGAAGTAGTTACTTGTATTAAGGTTTCTAACAAACTGCACGTTAAACAAATCAAAACTATTGGTTCTGGTTTTTGATGGACGCCAATTGTAATTATAAATACCACTTAGGCTTTGCCTGTCTAGTCCTATATTATTTTGTGCGTTAAACCCAAGACTAATATTTGTGGTTGGCGCCATGTACTTTGGAATCCATCTATCTACGTTAATAGGAAGCATAACTCGTGGAATAGAGAGTTTTGAGGTAACACCAAATTCTGAAATATTAAAAAAGCTATTATTATCTGCAACATCTTTTGAGGCTCCCAGTGAGCCATTTCCAGATATTTGTAAAATTTCAGCTCCTTTAAAAACATTTCTTAAAAACAATGAGCCTTTAAAACCAATTCCTACTTGCTGAATGGTAGAGGTGAAGGTGTCAAAACTTGCATCTAGGGTTGCTTTTTTTCTAGGGGTTAAAAAAATAGTACTCACCAAGCTTTGATGAGATAGATCTCTTGGGTCTTCTGCGTAGGTTATGTTTGGGTATTTAAAAACTTTTAAATCACTAAGTTGGTTGTAGGTTAGATTTCTGTCTACATCTCTATATATCTTGTTGGGTAAAATAGCAATGGCATCTGTAATGGCCTTTGGGTTGTATTTTAATTTGTCGTAACTAAATAATGTGTAGCCATTGTAGCGAACAGAATCTTGAAACTTCCTTCCTTGGTTGGCAAAGGAGTAATCTGTTATGATTTTTACATCATTTACCTTATAGACTTTAAAAGGTACTGTTTTGGTAGTGTCATTAACTTCAATGGTACGCTGTGGTATGATATAGGTAATGTTAACTTTATTACCGGTATTAACGGTGTCTGCCTCAAAATTTATATAGTCTCTGTCAAAGTTATACAAGCCAGAGTTACGTAGTTGCACG
>JABHYI010000030.1 GCA_018656255.1 Bacteroidota bacterium | reverse complement strand
AGGCGCGAGAAAAAATAAAAGAGGTGCTAGCTACTCAAAAAGGATTTGCTTATTTTGGTTTTATTATGGATCAATCTCCTTCAAACCCAAATAACAAGCACTTTTCAAGTTTTTTAAATGTTCAAACCCCTTTTTTTACTGGTGTAGAGAAATTATCAAAACAGCATGATTTACCAGTGTTATTTCTTGGTACAACCAGAGTAAAAAGAGGGTATTACAGCTCCACTTTTAGTATTCTTGCAGATGCCCCGAAGCAGCATCCAGATTTTGCTATTACAGATGCCTACGCAAAAATATTAACAGAGCTAATCATTAAAGATCCAGCTTATTATTTTTGGACTCATAAACGTTTTAAGTTTTTGAAATAAAACTAAAACCTTTACTAATTAACTTTACATAGTACTCTAAAACCACACCCATGACTTCTGAAATACTTGATAAATTAAAATGGCGCTATGCATGTAAAAAATTTGATGCTTCAAAAAAACTCTCAGAAGAAAAGTTGACAGTTCTCAAGCAAGCTTTTAATCTTACTGCAACCTCCTATGGATTACAACCCTTAAAAATGCTTGTAATTTCTAATCAAACACTCAAAGAAGAATTAGTGCCCTTAACCATGAACCAGAGGCAGGTAGCAGATTGTTCCCAGGTGTTGGTATTGTGTACAGAGACCCAAATCTCCTCTAGTTATATTAAAAAATATTTTGATAGTGTGGAGTCTTTGCGTAAAACTCCAAGAGAGGTTTTACAGCCATTTGAAAGCTTTTTAACAGATGAGTTTTCTCAAAAAGATTCTTCCCAGATTAATACCTGGATGGCCAAACAGGCTTATTTGGCTCTTGGTAATTTACTAACGGTTTGCGCCCTCGAAGATATCGATGCTTGCCCTATAGAAGGGTTTGAGCCACAGAAGTATGACAGGTTTTTAAATCTTACAGATAAAGGACTGCAGTCTGTCTTAGTGCTTGCAGTTGGCTACCGTGCTGCTGATGATGTGTTTTCTAGCATGGCCAAAGTACGCCGGGGTACAGATAAGGTGATTCTTGAGATGTAATTTTATATTTTAGCCTGATAGGTGTACAAATCGTAATACCTTCCTTGTTTTTCTATTAAGGTGGTGTGGTCTCCCTGTTCTGCAATTTCACCGTTTTCTATTACAAGTATTTGATTGGCACGTTTAATAGTGCTTAATCTATGGGCTATGACGATGGTAGTTCTATTTTTAGTTAGTGTTTCTAATGATTTTTGAATTAAAGATTCACTTTCTGTGTCTAGATTTGAAGTTGCCTCATCCAAAATAATAATTTTTGGATCGGCAAGTATCGCTCTTGCAATTGCGATACGTTGTCTTTGCCCTCCAGATAGTTTTACCCCACGTTCTCCTATTAAGGTGTCTAGCCCATCCTCAAAACGATCTGTGAATTCATCAACATATCCTGCCTTTACTGCTGTGAGTAATTGTTGCTGTGTTGCATTTGGTCTAGAGAATAGAATGTTTTCTTTGATGGTTCCTTCAAACAAAAATTCATCCTGCAATACAACTCCAAGATGCTTACGATAGCTACTTAGTTTTACATTTGCCAGATCTACGCCATCCATGGTAACACTTCCAGATTGCGGCGTTAAAAAGGTAGCGCACAATCCAGCAATAGTAGATTTTCCTGAGCCAGAGCTTCCTACCAGGGCAATTACATCACCTCCTTTAACACTTAGATTTATATTATGTAGTACATTTTTACCATCATCATAGGCAAAACTAACATCTTTAAATTCAAGTTTTCCTTGTATATCATCTAAGACAATGCTGCGGTTTTCCAGCTCATCTTCTCCAGTGAGATTCATCAGCTCCTCTGTGCGGTCAAGGCCGGCTAAGGCTTCTGTGAGTTGGCTACCAATATTGCTCATTTGTACAATAGGAGCAATCATAAAACCAAGTAAAAGTGTGAACAATAAAAAATCTCCTACAGTCATGGTCTCTTGTATCATGTAATACCCGCCAATACCCATAATACCTACAGAGGCCAAACCTAATAGGAAAGTGGATGAGCTTGTCATAATTGCGGTAGCTGTCAGGCTTTTTTTCACGTTCTGAAACAATAGATCTACACCCTTTTCAAAGACCTTGTTTTCTTGATTCTCTGCATTAAAACCTTTAATAACTCTTACCCCAGCAAGTGTTTCTGTGAGCCTGCCTTTTACTTGGGCGTTTATCTTTCCGCGAACTCTAAATATGGGTCTAATGTATTTAAATGCTTTTAGTGCCACAAAACCAAAAATTGCCACGGGT
>JABHYI010000064.1 GCA_018656255.1 Bacteroidota bacterium | reverse complement strand
TCAATTAGGGCAACACCTGCCTCTTTTTCTTCTTGGCTGAGTACCGCATTTGCTGAGGCTAGCGGCTCTAATGTAATACCACTTAGCTCCAATCCTGCACTTTTCACGCAACGACCAATGTTTTTTATAGAAGCAACTTGCCCCACAACCACATGAAAGTTGGCTTCCAAACGCCCGCCGTACATTCCTATTGGCTCTTTTATCTCTGCCTGCCCATCTACTTTAAAATCTTGTGGCAACACGTGTATAATTTCCTCACCAGGAAGCATCACTAGCTTATGAACTTGATCACATAGATTATCAATATCATTGACATCAATCACCTCATCGCTGTTTGACCTGGTGATATAATCACTGTGCTGAAGACTGCGTATGTGCTGGCCAGCAATACCCACCACAACATCCTCTATTTTAATTCCAGAAGAAGTTTCTGCATCAGTGATTGCCTGTTGGATAGATTGTATGGTCTGGGTAATGTTATTTACAACCCCACGGTGTACACCTAAACTCTTGGATTTACCAATCCCTAGAATTTCCATCTTACCATACTCATTCTCCTTGCCTACCATAGCAACAATCTTTGTTGTTCCTATATCGAGTCCTACAGCAATGTTTCCTTGTTCCATAGCCTTTATTTTTTTGTTGCCACTACTTGATTACCAAATCTTAAATCAACGGTTTTGTAATTAGCCAACATACTATCTTGTTTTATTTTTTGATAAAATGCCTTATAATTCTGAAATTTTAGTGCCGCATTGTCTGTTGTTCCAAAAAGCACTGTAAAATCTTGTTTGCGAATTCGCATTTTAAGTGTTCCGTCCTCTAAAACATCTAGGCCAACAACACTACTTTTAATCATCTGGTCTTGATTTATCTGTAACAATAAATCGGTGAGCGGTTTTGCATGTTCCATCACTGCTCCTGTAACTATTGGAACTCTTGCCGTGTAAACCGATGACAAAGGCATCTTTTCTCCCTCAGTATCAAGGTAATAATCCTGCGTATCAACAACCCTTGCAATGGGAGTTCTTTGCTTTATTTTAGCCCCTAATATTCCATCAACTGTGATGTAAACTTCTGCGCTGTGAATCATCTGATTTTTCAGCAATCGCTCCTCCACCTCTTTCAAAACTAAGGCTTCTTTTGGGATGCTAGCAACAGTCTCAAAATTTTGTATTAACAATTTATTAACCGTATTTAAAGTAATAAATGGAGGGGTTTCATCCTCAAAAGTTATCACTATTTTAGACAAATTTCTAGCTTCATTTCTTTGCATTGCAAAGCCAAAAAGAAACACAATAAAGCTTGAAAGCACTATAAAACCTATAAAGTTCCAATTAATTTTCATGCTCAAGTATTTTAGTAATCTGTGAAACCTCTGCTCCAATATCTCCGGCGCCAACCAGTAATTTAATTCTACAACTAGACTTCTTTAAATGTTCTGGTAGTGATTCTTTAGAAACCAAAGAAATATTATCAACATCTATGGCGATTTTCTTTATTTTTTCCAGTAACCAAGAAGAATTTACACCCTCAATAGGCGTTTCTCTTGCAGGATAAATATCCAACAGAAATACTTGATTAAACCTCGCTAAACTTTCAGCAAAACCATCAATAAAATCTCGAGTTCTACTAAACAAATGTGGTTGAAAAACAATCATCTTTTGATCATCTGGATACATTTCACTTACCCCTTGATATAAGGCATCAAGTTCTGTTGGGTGGTGCGCATAATCGTCAATAAGCACCAAATCATCTCTTCTAATTCTATAAGAAAACCTACGCGCTACACCTTTAAATTTTGACAAAGCCTCTTTTAGTAAATGCGGTGGTGCTCCTGCCAAAATTGACATAGACAAAGCCGTAACTGCATTATGAAGATTATGATGTCCCGGCAAACAAAAAGACACATCACGCAAGGTTACCTCAGGTGCTATAAAATCAAATTTGTAAGCCCCATTTTCGATACGTATGTTTTTTCCTTGGTAGGCTGCAGGGCCTTCAAGGGCTACACTTTGGCCTTGTAAAGGCAATCCTTTTTTGTGTAAAAGCTTATTTTTATCGTGAACTAAATCTGCAAACGCTAGAAAAGAAGCTTCCAAGGCGCTTGCATCTCCATAGATATCTAAATGATCTGCATCCATAGAGGTAATACATGCAATATCTGGCTTGAGGGTCAAAAACGAGCGGTCAAACTCATCTGCCTCTACAACCGTTATGGCTGTACCTTTACTAATAAAATTAGATTTATAATTCTCTGTTATACCTCCCAAAAAAGCGGTTACTGGCATATCACAATAAGCCAATAAGTGTCCTAAAATTGCTGAGGTAGTAGTTTTTCCGTGGGTACCTGCTACAGCCAAGCAAAGGGTATCTTGGGTTAATTCTCCTAAAAACTCAGCGCGTTTAATAACTCTATAATCTTGCTGGATGAACCACTGTAATATTTTGTTTTCCTCTGGAATTGCAGGAGTATACACCACAAGGGTGCTTGTATTATTTTTAACCTTTGGCGGCAGTGATGACACACTATCCTCAAAGGTTATATCAGCCCCTTCTTTTTCTAGGGTTGCTGTTAAGGCTGTTTGAGTTTTATCATACCCAAAGACAGCTAGATTTTTCTTGATGGCAAAACGAGCTAGAGCGCTCATCCCTATGCCGCCAATGCCAACAAAGTATATAGATTGTATGTTACTAAGAGTATTCATCTATAGATTGTGGTGTATTAATTTTTCAATTTGGTCAACAATATCTTTTGTAGCCTGTGGTTTTGCCAATGCTAAAATAGCAGCCCCTAATTGGGTTTGTTTTTGGGAGTCACCAAGCAAGTCATCCATAATGGTCTCAAACTGCCCCAGGGCATCCTTTTCATGCAATAAAATAGCGGCATTTTTTTGAGAGATGGACAAGGCATTTTTTGTTTGATGGTCTTCAGCCACATTTGGACTTGGTATAAAAATCACAGGCTTCCCCACCAACCACAGCTCTGATACAGATAATGCGCCCGCTCTGCTAATGATAACATCTGCCGCAGCATATGCCAAACCCATCCTGTTTATATAGGGATGAACTTGAATGTTTTCTTGGGTTCTATCTTGATAGGTTGGGGCATATATTTTTCCGCATTGCCATAAAACCTGAATCTCATGCTTTTTAAAATAAGGTAAATGCGCATCTATTAATTCGTTTATTTTTCTGGCCCCCAAAGACCCACCTAACACTAAAATTGTTTTTGATGTAGCACTTAAATTAAAAAATGATAGCCCTTGAAGCCTATTGCTGTGAACATCTAACAAATCTTGACGTACAGGATTTCCTGTTAATTTTACTTTACTTTCAGGAAAAAACCGATCCATCCCATCATAGGCAGTACATATAGACTGTACATGGGTGGCCAACCATTTATTGGTAATTCCTGCGTGGCTATTTTGTTCCTGAATTAAACAAGGAACCCCCCTTAAAGAAGCCATTTTCAGTAAAGGTGCACTTGCATAACCTCCGGTACCTATAGCAACATCTGGCTTAAAGGATTTAATTATTTTTCTTGAAGTCCATAAACTAGAAATTAATTTAAAAGGGAATAGTGCATTTTTGAGAGTTAAAGAGCGTTGCAAACCAGCAATCCATAGACCCTTGATAGTATAACCAGCTTGAGGAATTTTTTGCATTTCCATTCTGTCTTTGGCTCCAACAAATAAAAACGTTGCCCCAGGAAAACGAAGTTTTAATTCATCAGCGATCGCAATTGCTGGATAGATATGGCCTCCGGTGCCACCACCAGAGATAATAAATTTATATGTTTTTTGTGTGTTAATACTATTTCTATTTATAGGGTTTGACTCAATATATCAAGGGGGTTATCCATTGCTTGCTGTTCGTTCTTTTCTACTTCTCTTTTTGCACTCACACTTAACACAATACCCAAGGCAAGGCAAGTCATCCAAATACTAGTTCCTCCACTACTTATAAGCGGTAATGTTTGTCCAGTTACTGGAAACAACTCTACGGCAACTGCCATATTAACAAGGGCCTGAAATACAACAGGAAGCCCAACACCAATGACAAGTAGTTTTGCGAACATAGAACTAGATTTATGCGCTACAACAACAAGCCTAAAGAGCAGTAATAAATACACTATCATGACAACCAAGGCACCTAACAGGCCAAACTCTTCAACAATAATGGCATAAATAAAATCTGAGGAAGATTGTGGTAAAAAGTTTTTTTGCACACTTTTTCCTGGGCCCAAACCAGTAATACCGCCAGAGGCAATGGCTGTTTTTGCTTTTATTATTTGATAATCTGCATCTTTATCTGTTTTATCAACAAAACTAGCCACCCTACTAATCCAGGTATCAACCCTGTTTGGGAATACATCTGGAAATGCCTTTGCTGATAACACAAATAAACTTAACAAAAGAAGC
>JABHYI010000218.1 GCA_018656255.1 Bacteroidota bacterium | reverse complement strand
TCCTGTTATTCCATTTTTAACCAATGAAGAATTAAAGGTGGTGCTTTCTTACAACAATAATTAATAATCAATAAAATCAACATTTAGTATTGATGTTTACTAACGGTGGTAGCAAAATCTATACAAATAGAATTGTAATGAATTCAAATAGTGTCTTATTTCAAATCGATTATTTTATTCGAAATTCACCCTATAAAAAAGTGAAAGGATCAGGCAATATTGGTCTCTCCGATAATTCTGTTAGAAGTTATAAATCACTAAGGAGAATTTGGGATGAGTTCGAAAATCATATTGGGGGAACGGTAAAGATTTCTTTGACGGAGACACCAAATTGGCTACAAAAAATATTCCGGCAAACGCCATTTCCAAAGTAGAGGTGCTTAGAAACTATTCCGAGGTGAGCCAATTGAGTGGGGTGACTAATAACCAAGATAATGTGGCTATTAATATTAAACTCAAAGAAGGTAAAGAAAGATTTTGGTTTGGGGAAATTACCGCAGGTAAAGGTTTGGAGGACACTTTTTTAGCCCATCCTAAAGTGTTTTATTACAGCCCCAAATTTTCAGTAAATCTTATTACGGATGTTAATAATATTGGAGAATTGCCTTTTACACCAAGAGATTTTTTCAATTTTACTGGGGGCATGGCTAATTTTAGTAGGGCAGGGGGTACTCAGTTTAATGCCACTAATAATTCATTGGGCATATCATTGTTGCAAAATAACAGGGCCAAAGCTATAGACACTAAATTTGGTGCAGCCAATTTTAACTACGCTGCTACTCCTGCATTAGACTTGAGTGGTTTTGCTATTTACTCTTATACAGGAACCTTGTTAGAAACCATTACCGCTAGGCAGTTTATTGTATCTAACCAAATGGAGCAATCTACCACCAATACGAACCAGAAAGCTAGCTTGGGATTGGGTAAGTTTAGTGCCAGGTATAAGCCCTCTTCACAATTACAGTGGGACTATGATGTGCTGCTAAAACAATCTTCTCAAGAAGAGGAGCGTATGCTTTCCTCTAGGGCTTTAGTCAATGAAGATATTGTAGAGAACAATACCCAAGATCCTATTACAATTACCCAAAATACAGGCTTGTATTACACCTTGTCAGATGCGCATATATTTGCTTTTCAAGGGCAGCACATGTACCAAAAAGAAGATCCATTTTACAATGCCGTGAGGACGCAGGAGCCCTTTAATGGTGTGTTACCTTTGGTAGGAAACGGTTTGGGTTTTAATATTAACCAAGGACAGGAAGTGACCACTAATAAATTAGACGCTAAGCTAGATTATTATTTAGTGACTGGTCCAAAGAGTAATTTAAATTTCACTTTAGGAACAACGCTTAGCCAACAAGATTTTAACTCAGATATTTTTGAAACCCTTTCTGGAGGCGCCATAAATAGTCTAGATGAAAACCTTTTTAAAAACAGGGTTTCTTTTAGTTTTAATGACATTTATGCCGGTTTTCACTACAAGGTGATTACAGGAAAATTTACTTTTAACCCAGGCTTTAATATACACCAATACAGTGCAAAAAATACTCAATTAGGTAGTACTGTGACAGACAATTTAACCAATATTGTACCGGATTTGTTTGTTAATTTTCAGATGAGAAAGTCCGAGAATATTCGTTTGAATTACAGTATTTCTAGAGAGTTTACGGACATCAATAACCTGGCTGCGGGTTATGTGTTTAGCAACTACAACGCTATTTATCAAGGAAATAGAGATCTAGAGAGCGCTTTATACCACAGTGCAAGTTTGAATTTTTTTAGTTTTAATATGTTTAATTTTCAAAACATATTTGCCAATTTTGCTTACAACAAAAGAATAGATGCTTTCAAAAATGCAGGAGTCATTACTGGGATAAACCAAGTAAATACGACCATTAATGCGGCTTTGCCAGATGAGACTTTTACGGGTTCTGCCAATTACCAGAGAACTTTTGGAAAACTTAAGGTCAGTAGTAGGGCCAATTTTTCTCAGTCTATACTAAACAATGTCATTAACAATACCCCTAGAGTGTCTAAATCTTTTACCCAGACGTATAGGGGATCTTTAGCAACAAATTTCAGGGCGGCACCTAATCTAGAATTGGGTTATTCTTATACCGTAAATGATTATAACAATGCAGGTAGGTTGAGTACTTTTTATACAGACAGGCCTTTTGCTAAGTTGGATATGCTGTTTTTAAAATCGTTTATTTTTACGGCAGACTACGATTATTACCACTACAGAGATGCCGCTAAAACAGCAGACAACGAGTATGCCTTTTTAAATGCCAATCTGTCTTACCAGAAAAAAGACAGTAAATGGGAATACAATATTCAAGTAACCAATGCCCTGAATACAGATGCCTTGAACCAAGATGGATTCAATGATTTATTCATCAGTTCTTCTGCTTATATGGTACAGCCTAGGTATGTGGTGTTTAAGCTTAAATACGATTTGTAAAAAAAAATTAGATATTGTGTTGTTTTTAAAAAAAACCTAGCATACATTTGTACTTTATTTATTAAGAGGAAGGATTTGACTGATTGCAACCTCTTTACAAAGCTTCATAAGGCTTGTGTAAAAAAAAGTGCTAAAGCAGTTCACTACGTTTTTCAATGTAGTGACAAACCCCCGCTAAAAAGTCAAATTCGCACTCGTCAATTTTAAAAATTGATGCTATGGCTTATTTATTTACTTCAGAATCTGTTAGTGAGGGACACCCAGATAAAATTGCTGATCAAATATCAGATGCCTTATTGGATAATTTTTTGGCCTTTGATCCTCAGAGTAAAGTGGCTTGTGAAACCCTTGTGACTACTGGACAAGTGGTCTTGGCAGGAGAAGTGAAAAGCAATACGTATTTAGACGTTCAGCAAATAGCCAGAGATGTAATCAACAAAATTGGCTATACCAAAGGGGCGTACCAGTTTAGTGGAGACTCTTGTGGGGTAATTTCTTTAATACATGAGCAGTCTCAGGATATTAATCAAGGAGTAGACAGGGCAACTAAGGAAGAGCAGGGTGCAGGAGATCAGGGAATGATGTTTGGCTATGCGACCAAAGAAACAGAGAACTTCATGCCTTTGGCGCTAGATATTTCTCATAAAATCTTAGAGGAACTGGCAGCCATGAGAAGGGAAGCAACAGAGATTCCTTACCTCAGGCCAGATGCCAAGGCCCAAGTAACTATTGAATATTCAGACGACAATACACCGCAGCGAATAGACACGATTGTAGTTTCTACACAGCACGATCCCTTTTTAGAAGATGATCAGGCCATGTTAGACACTATTAAAAAAGATATTATTGAAAAGCTTTTTCCAAGAGTGATTGCGCAATTTCCCACCCATGTGCAGGCCTTGTTTAATGACCAGATCACCTATTATATTAACCCTACGGGCAAGTTTGTGATTGGTGGTCCTCATGGAGATACTGGCCTAACTGGAAGAAAAATTATCGTAGATACCTACGGCGGTAAAGGGGCCCATGGAGGTGGTGCTTTTAGCGGTAAAGACCCTTCTAAGGTAGACCGTTCGGCTGCCTATGCAGCCAGACATGCGGCTAAGAATTTAGTGGCAGCTGGAGTGGCTTCAGAAATCCTGGTGCAACTCAGTTACGCTATTGGTGTGGTGGAGCCTACGAGTATTTATGTAGACACTTATGGGACATCGGCCACAGGCCTAACAGATGGTGAAATAGCTAAAAAAGTAAGTGAAATTTTTGACATGCGTCCGCATGCTATTGAAGAGCGATTACAATTGCGTAACCCTATTTATTTAGAAACGGCTGCTTACGGTCATATGGGAAAAACCCCTAGAAAAGTAACCAAAGTCTTTGAGTCTCCTTACAACGGGAGGGTAGAGAAAGAAGTGACCCTATTTACATGGGAACAATTAGATAAAGTGTCAGAGGTACAAAAAGCCTTTGATTTGTGATATAAGTTGCTGTGAGTGGTGTTTTAACTCACTTGCGGTATCTTTGAAATAAGTTCAAACAATTATTGAATAGTTATCAAGAAAGGTGGAGGGATTAGACCCTGTGAAGCCTTAGCAACCCTTTGTATAGTTCAAAGAAGGTGCTACATTCTATCTCATTTGAGAATAGATAACCGGAATGCTTACCGTCTGTAAGCGAACTTTCTTATATAACTTTTTCGATTTTTACCCATCTAGTGGCGCCGCTAGAAGGGGTTTGGCTTTTTAATTATTTTTTTAACATTAAAAAACAAAAATCATGAGTACCGAAAAAAACAAACAATTTGCCACAAACGCATTACACGCTGGGCACGATCCAAAATTAACTGGAGGCACAAGGGCTGTACCCATTTATCAGAGTACTGCCTATGTCTTTGACAGCGCAGAGCATGCGGCCAATTTATTTTCTTTGGCAGAGCCAGGAAATATTTACACCAGAATTAACAACCCTACCACAGACATTTTAGAACAGCGTTTGGCTGCTTTAGAAGGCGGTATTGCTTCTGTAGTAACTGCATCTGGAACCGCAGCCATTGCGACCTCATTACTAGTGCTTTTAAAAGCGGGAGACCATATTGTGGCCTCTAATAGCTTATACGGGGGAACCTATAATTTACTTAACGTAACCCTACCTAGATTGGGGATTACAACCACTTTTGTAGACCCTTCAGATCCTGCCAATTTTGAGTTGGCGGTACAGGAAAATACCAGGGCTTTCTTTGCAGAGTCTTTGGGAAATCCAAAATTAGATGTATTGGATTTAAAGGCTATTGCAGCTTATGCTAAAGCAGCTAAAGTACCCTTTATTGTAGACAATACCGTGGCTACTCCAGCACTGTTAAACCCTATTGCGCACGGGGCTAATATTGTGATTCATTCGCTGACCAAGTATATTAATGGAAATGGAACCGCTTTGGGTGGGGCCATTATAGACGCTGGA
>JABHYI010000265.1 GCA_018656255.1 Bacteroidota bacterium | reverse complement strand
TTAGGGTTATGGTTTGCCCTATGAACAGTTGCAGCATCGTACAATAATTCCATCATGGGCTTATTGTAAATGGCTAAAATCTCTTCTTTGGTCCAGTTATGTTTTGTCTGCATCATGATTCAAAAATAGGTAATTTTTTCTATTCGTTTTAAGAGTTTTCTAGAATTATATGCGGGCAGAAAAATAGGCCTTTATTTATGTAGGTTTTTAAAGTTTATGAGCCTAAAGCTATAAAATAAACAGGTAAAACACCTTTATTTTTTATGGCCGGCAGAGAATAATACTTACCGCATTTCCTCCAAAGCCAACGGCATTAACAAGCACGGTTTTTAGGGTTGAAGGAAGATCTCTAGGGTTGCTATAGAAAGGGTTCTCAATAAATTTATTGTGCTGCAGCATGTATATTGCCAGTTCAATACTTAACATGCCACTGGCGGCAAAAGTGTGTCCTACCATCCATTTATTTGAAGTGAGTAAGGGCTGCTTTTCTTTAAAGAGTATATCAATGGCATTTTTTTCTGCAACATCTCCTTTTACAGTTCCTGGCGCATGCATAATTATAGCATCTACCGTTTTAATGGCGGCTTGTTTAAGGGCCATCTTCATGGCTTTTTGTATGCTGTTTGCATTTTGGGTAATGGAGCTATTATGAGAAATCATCTCACTACCAAACCCATAGCCTTTAATTATTGCCAGGGTACGGGCAGAAATTCCTTTTTCCAAAACAGCAACTGCTGCTGCTTCTCCCAAAACCATGGTATTTTTTGTTTTTTGAAAACCCATAGACTCACAAGGGCTATCATGGGCAGTTTTTGAGTATAGCTTTAGGGCTTGCATTTGTGCAATAGTGAATGGCGTAAGGGCTGCCTCACTACCTCCAACCAAGAACCCCTGGGCCATATCTGCTTGTAGCCAAGCAATACCATTTAAAAGGGCATGCATTGCCGTAGAACAGGTGACAGATTGGTCTATCTGTAGGCCTTTTGTGCCTAACTCCTGAGAGACCCAAGAAGAAATATTACCTAAAGTTGTGGTAGGTGATGTAAAGGGAGATACTTTTCCTGTTTGTAAAAAATCTGTGTGGTACTTTTCAAATAAAGAGGTGGCTCCTCTAGAAGAACCTATGTTAATATCAAGGCTTTGTTTTTCCAGATCTGTGTTTTGCAAAGCATGCTTAGAGGCTAAAATTGCAAGTAGCACGGTTCTATCTAGTGTTTTATAACTTGGGTTTGATGCTTTTAACTGCGTAAGCGATTTTTGGGTTTTTGTGGAAATTTCGGTGACAAAAACCTCTTGAGAGCCTATTTTCTTTTTAACAAATAGCGGCTTTTTTGACAAATAGCTCTCCCACACTTCTTTGGGTGAATCCCCCAAAGCAGAAACAGAAGCAATTGCTGAAATAGAAATAGGTGCGTGCAAGGTTTTATGATTTCATGTAAAAATAAAGGTTCTTAGTTTTCTAAAGGCTTTAAATATCAAAGAAATACTAATTATTATAATGGGTCAATGCCTCCTCTATTGCGCTGTAAATAGTATCAAGCTCTTGTTTAGTAATTACATACGGAGGGAGCACATACAGGGTGTTGCCCAGAGGCCTTAACGCTACCCCGCGGTCCATAAAAAACTGATACAGCTCATCTCTTAAATTTCCATAACGCTGCATTTCTATGGCAAGATCTATGGCAAGAATCACCCCCTTACAGCGTACCTGTTTTACAGCAGGATGCTGCTGTATTTTTTCTGCAAAAACACTGTGTGCACTTGCAATGTAGGCGCGTTTTTTTAAAATTTCAGGGGAGGTAAGCAGCTCTATACTGGCTATAGCAGCCGCACAGCCCACAGGATGGGCGCTATAGGTGTGGGCATGAAAAAATCCTTTATGCACCTGGTGGCTTAAAAAGCCGTCAAATATTTCTTGGGTGCAACTTGTGATACTCAAAGGAAACATGCCTGCTGTTAAAGCTTTACTTAGGCACATAATATCTGGGGTATGCTGCAGCTGCTCTACGGCAAAGTTGGTGCCTGTTTTTCCAAAACCAGTCATGATTTCATCTGCAATGCAAAGCACATCGTGGGCTTTACATTTGGCTATTAATGCATCTAGGCCTTTGGCGCTATGAAACTTCATACCGGCAGCACCTTGCACAAGGGGTTCAAAAATAAACCCGGCGCAGCTGTTTTGTTCTAAAATAGTGGTAAGCAAGGCCAAAACTTCTTCCAAATTATGGTCTTGCGGGGTAGGGATGCGTTTTACCTTGAGTAAAAAATCTTCGAAAGGGCCATTGTAAGAAGACAATCCTGAGGCGCTCATAGCGCCAAAAGTATCTCCATGAAAACCGTCTTCAAAGGCTATAAGAGTATCTCTTTTTTGAGATTTATTATGGTAGTATTGAATAGCCATTTTAATAGCTGCTTCCACGGCAGTAGAGCCGTTGTCATTAAAAAATACTTTTTGTTGATTGGGGGGCAAGATCGCTACCAATTTTTCTGAAAGTTCAATGGCAGGCTCGTGAGTGAAGCCGCTAAACATTACAAAATCTAGGGTTTGCATTTGTTTTGTCATTGCCTGGGTAATGTATGGGTTACAATGTCCAAACATGGCCGTATACCACGATGCAATGCCATCAATATAGCTGTTTCCGTGTTCATCAATTAATACAGACCCT
>JABHYI010000297.1 GCA_018656255.1 Bacteroidota bacterium | reverse complement strand
TGTTGGGAGATTTTTTTATTAAATAAGGTTTAAAAACTAGACTACTTCAGCTACCACAAAAGTACTCCCTCCCACATATATTATATCATTGATTGCTGCAGCTCTTAAAGCAGCTCTTAAAGCAGCCTTTACAGACTTGAATGAATTTCCTGTAAGGCTAAAATCTATCGCTTTTTGTTTTAAAATAGCAACATTTAGTGCCCTTGGAATATTTGGGGCACAGAAATAATACCTAGCACTAGATGGCAATAAAGGCAATATAGCCTCTAGGTCTTTATCACCTACAACTCCAAAAACAATATGCAATACTCCTTGATTTATTTGTTGTAATTGTTTGGTGGTAAAAAGTAAACCCTCTTTATTATGTGCTGTATCACACACCAAAGTAGGCAAGGTTTGTAATACTTGCCACCTGCCTAATAACCCTGTATTAGAAACCACAGACCCAATACCTCTTTTGATATCTGTTTGTGAAATCTTAAAACCCTTTTTTGTTAGCGTTTTTAGAGCAGCTAAGGCGGTGCGCTGATTTTTTACTTGGTAATTTCCTTTCAAATCACAATCAAATAATGACACTTCTTGTTTTTCTGCAAAAGTAATCGGTGCACTTTTTTGTTTAGCCACTTGCAGGAAAACCTTTTTTGTATCTGGATGTAACTCTCCAATAACAACAGGGACCTTTGATTTTATAATACCTGCTTTTTCTTTTGCAATTGCCTCTAGGGTAGTACCCAAAAACTGGGTATGGTCTAGGCCTATATTGGTAATAACACTGAGCTCTGGGCTTATAATATTAGTACTATCAAGCCTACCTCCTAGCCCTACTTCTATAATTGCAATATCAACCTTACTTTGTGCAAAATAATGAAAGGCCAACCCTACTGTCATTTCAAAAAAAGACAACTTGTTGTTTTTGAAAAAATCTTGGTGCTTGGCTACAAAAGAAGATACTTTTCTCTTTGGAATCATTATTCCATTAATTTTTATACGCTCTCTAAAATCTTTTAAATGTGGAGAAGTATAAAGGCCTACCTTATATCCTGCTTCTTGCAAAACAGAGGCCATCATATGGCTGGTAGAACCCTTACCATTTGTTCCAGCTACATGGATAGATTTAAATGTATGATGTGGGTTGTCAAGATAATTTGCCAGTAATAAGGTATTACTCAAATCTATTTTATAGCCAGCCATGCCCACATTTTGATACATGGGGAGCTGTTTAAAGAGCCAATTTGTTGCTTGCAAGTAGGTAATAACTATTTTTTTATGAGTTTGTGAGTTGTGCCAGCACCATCTATAGCTAGCCCAAGATAATAAAGCCCTCTAGGGAGCTTAGACACATCCAAAGTAGCCTTGTTTAATGTTGCTGGTAGTGTTTTTTGGATCATTTTCCTGCCAAGTGCATCATATACAGTTACCGCAATATTTTCTGCTTGTTGTAGAAAAGAAATCTCAACGGTATCCTGGGTAGGATTAGGAAATAATGCTACGGAGTCTTGTAGGGCTTGATTGTTAGGACCTAAAATATTTTCTGCAATATTTATTTTATAGCTTGATCTTCCATACGTTGCAGCATAAAGATACTCACTGGCTTGATGAATATGCAAATCTGTAACAGGCACAGAAGGTAAATTTGCAGCCAAAACATTCCAAGAATTTCCTTGGTCTGAAGAGGCAACTACTCCAACATCTGTTGCAACAAATAAATTGCCATAACTGTCTTTAACAATATCATTGATAGGAATATCAGGAATCCCTCCAGAGATGTCCTCCCAGGTAGCTCCGCTGTTTTCGCTTTTAAAAACATGTCCTAGATTTTCTCCAAAACGATACCCAGAGTAGGTAGCATATACGGTATTTACATCATCTGGATCTGCAAGGACACTTGTTACCCATCTATTTGGTAGGCTGGCCGAAATATTAGACCAAAACGCACCTCCGTTGTCGGTAGTCCAGAGGTTACCATCATCTGTTCCTACGTATATAACATTGCTGTTTATAGCTGAAACACTTATGCTAATTATGGTTCCAAAGGTTAAATTACCCTCATAAGGTCCATCGGTTAGATCTGGACTTATTACAGACCAATTTCCAGCTGCATTTGTCGTTTTATACAAACGATTTGCTCCATAATAGAGGGTTTGAGAATCTGAAGGGTCAAAGGCTATTGGTGTATCCCAATTTTTTCTGTCACTATTTGAAATGCCACTCATGGCGCCAGAGAAAGAAGCGCCGTCGTTTGTAGATTTACCTAAATTACCCCGCTGTGATAAGGCATATATTACATTGGTGTTGTCTGGATCCACAAGTGGCTGGAAGCCATCACCGCCATAAATAGGATTCCAATTATCTGGATCTCCAGTGGTGGTGCGGATGGTGTTATTATCTTGTGCACCAGCATATATCTTACTATCGTCTTGGGCATCTACATGAAATCTATACAACTGTGTAATGGGGAGTGTTGTATATTTTAAGGATGTGTTCCCCCCATTTTGACTTTCATATAAACCTCCATCGTTACCCAATAATATATTTTGTGGATTGTTTGGAGAAAATGCCATAGCGTGTTGATCTACATGTACATTAGAAAAAGAGTTACTCCAACTCTGTCCTCCATCTGTAGATTTTTGCACCCTAAAATCTACATTATAAATAATATTCTCATCGGTAGGATCTACATAAATACCCCGAAACCACCAGTGAAATCCAACATTTGTTAATTGGCTTGAATTACGGGTTTCCCAAGACTCTCCGCCATCTGCAGAACGATACACTCCCTGGATATTACCTATTGCGTCTGCATATCTAGCATATAAAACAGCTGGATTAGACTCAGAAATAGTAATACTAATACGCCCTTTTTGAGCACCTTGCGATGGCAGGCCACTTGTCATCTGTGTCCAGGTTAAGCCGCCATCTATAGACTTGTAAAGACCAGACTCTTCACCACCGTAAATTCTATTATTTGGTCTTCGTTCTCGCTGCCAAGCGGCGGCATAAACAATAGCTCCATTGGTAGGATGTATGGCCATGTCTATAACGCCCGTTTTATCACTTATAAATAATACTTGATTCCAGGAGGCGCCACCATCCGTGGTTTTATAAACCCCTCTATTGGGATCATTTTTAAACAAAGGGCCCATAGCTCCAACAAAAATGGTGTTGTCATCATTAGGATCAATAAGCACCTTACCTACACTGCCCACATTGGGTAATCCTCGAGGCTCCCAAGACATTCCACCATCTGTAGAACGGTACACACCATC